>NZ_JAZHLK010000010.1:0-99568 GCF_036549515.1 Aurantimonas sp. E1-2-R+4
TCTCTCATGGATGCCTCGTAACCGAAAAGGAAATCGGCACGAAACTCCACGCAGACTTACCGCCGCCCACGCTTCTCTTTCTTCTCAATATCAAATTGTCAAAGATCACGGCAAAAACTTCGCCGTCGGGCCGGTCGACGCTGTGCGCCTCGAGTGACCCTGAAGAACGACCGTGAACGGTCCGCCTTCTGATTGTTTCCGACTGCCTGACACCAGAGCAAACCCAAGGGCTCGCCGGCGGCGTCTTCGCCGTCGATGAGTGGCTTATAGGCGGTCCCGGCTTTTGGAGTCAACAGTCGATTTGCGAAAAAATGCACCGCAGCAAAATTTCCTGAAATCGCCGCAAACCCTTGCGTACCGGCTTTCCCTGACGTCATCCGGTCGTCACATCGGAGAGCGTCGGCAAGGCCGCCCACCGCCAGTCACGCCCCGAGGGCGAGGAAATCCGCGACCAGCTTGACGTTCAATCCCACGATCAGCACCGCGATCACGACAGCAAGCGCCAGCACCCAGACAGGCGCCCGGAAATCCCCCATCTTGCGCCGATCACTGGAGAACATCACCAGCGGCACCACCGCGAAGGGCAGTTGCAGCGACAAGACCACCTGGCTGAGGACGAGCAGTTCGGCGGCGCCGCGTTCGCCATAGATGAGGATGATCGCCGCCGCCGGAACGATCGCCAGCCCGCGGGTGATCAGCCGCCGCGCTACCAGCGGCAGCCGCAGCCGCAAGAATCCCTGCATGACGATCTGCCCGGCCATCGTGGCGGTCACCGTCGACGCGAGACCCGAGGCGAGTAGCGCCACGGCAAACAGGATCGGCGCGATCGAGGCACCCAGAAGCGGTGCCAGCAGGGCGTGCGCGTCGGTGAGATCCTCCACTACGCCGGCCCCGCGATCGTAAAAGGCGGCGGCCGCGAGAATCAGGATCGATGCGTTGACCAGCAGCGCGAACCCCAGCGCGAAGGTCGAATCCAGCGTCGCGAACCGGATCGCCTCGCGCTTGCCGGCCGTGTCCTGACGATAAGCCCGGGTCTGGACGATACCGGTATGCAGATAGAGATTGTGCGGCATCACCGTCGCGCCGAGGATCCCGAGCGCCAGATAGAGCATCCGGTCGTTGGTGACGATTTCCGGCGTCGGCAGGAAACCACCCAGAATCGCGGCGATCGACGGCTCGGCGAGGATCAGCTGGCCGACGAAGCAGGCCGCGATGACCAGGATCATCGTGACGATGAACGCCTCGACCCAGCGAAATCCCCGCGATTGCAGATAGAGGATCAAAAAGACATCGAGCGCGGTGATGACCACGCCCCAGACCAGCGGCAGGCCAAACAACAGCTGCAGTCCGATGGCCGTCCCGATGACCTCGGCAAGGTCCGTGGCGATGATCGCCAGTTCCGCCAGCACCCACAAGCCATAGGCGACGGGCCTGGGAAAGGCATCCCGACAAGCCTGGGCGAGATCGCGCCCGGTGGCGATGGCAAACCGCGCGCACAGCGCCTGCAACAGGATCGCCATCAGCGACGACAACAGCACGGCGGTCAGCAGGGTGTAGCCGAACTCCGAGCCACCGGCGATCGAGGTCGCCCAGTTGCCCGGGTCCATGTAGCCGACGGCGACGAGAAAGCCCGGCCCGAGAAAAGCGGCGAACTTGCGCAGGAACCCGGCGCCATGGGCGACATCGACCGTACGATGCGATTCCACGAGGGACGGTTCCCCGACCGGTTCCTTGAACCCGTCGAACAGTCGATCGTCGCCGCGACCCGCGCCACCGGTCGCCTCACCCTGCGTGTTCATCAAAGCCCCGAAAGCCGTTCGCGGCTCCGATGGCAGCCGACAAACGCCAATCTAGTGCCATCGCGCCTGATTTGCGACCATATCGCTGGGACGTGGCTGCGGTTCGCTGTAACCCGCCGGGCCGCGGAACCGGCCCTGCAATGCGAATGGCCCGCGCTACGCACGGGCCGTTGATCTCGAATAGGGATCGAGGCTCAGACGAGCTTGGCGTCCAGCGTCACCGTGATCGCACCGAGTGCCTTGGATACGGGACAACTGGTTTTCGCCTGCTCTGCCAACTCATCGAATTTGGCCTTGTCGATGCCAGGGACCTTGGCCTCGAGGGTGATGGCGCTCTGCTTGATCTCGAAGCCGGCCGCGACCTGTTCGACATTGACGACGGATGTCGCCTTCAGCTCGTCCGCAGGCGTGCCGTTCTCGGCGAGGAAATGCGACAGCTGCATGGCGAAGCAGCCGGCATGGGCCGCTGCCAGCAGCTCCTCGGGATTGGTGCCGGATTTGCCGCTCTCGTCCTCGAACCGGGCCTTGAACGAATAGCCGTGATCGCTGAGGGCGCCGGACTGGGTGGTGATTGCGCCGGTGCCGTCGCCGAGTGCGCCCTTCCAGATTGCAGTGGCATGACGTTTCATGGGAATCTCCTTCGATGGAAAAGGGTCGGCGTCTTGCTCCGCAAGGCTGCCGAGGAAATGGCTAGTGCCGGTCGCGACCAAACAAGGGCGCGGGGGGCGGCATCGACAAGGAAACCCGGATCGGGCCAATGGGGTTCCGAGAACGAAGCGTTCACCTTGATCGTGGATGCTGGCGGAACGGTTCCAGTGCCTGGCGGTGTTGATTCGACCAGGATGTTTCTCACGAGAAGTGACGCGGGAAAGCGACGATGAGTCAGACGGTTCTTGTCCATGCCACCAAGCCCCTGCTGGCCGAAAAGGCCGCCTGGCTGACGGTGCTGGCCGAGGAGCGCCGTACCAGCCATCATACGCTCGCCGCTTATGAGCGCGATCTGCGCCAGTTCCTGGTTTTCCTCACCGGCTACAACGCCCGCCCCGCCGATCTCGGCGATCTCGCCGACCTGAAGACCGCCGAACTGCGCGGCTTTCTCGCCGCGCGCCGCCGCGACGGCGCCGGCGCCAAGACTCTCGGCCGCGGCCTTGCCGGGATCCGCTCCTTCATCCGGCATCTGGAAAAGAAGGGGCTCGCCTCCTCCGCCGGCGCCAAGGCGATGCGCGCACCGAAGCAGCCGAGGTCGCTGCCGCGTCCGCTGAGTATCCCCGATGCGAAAGCCGTCACCGAGGATGCCGGAGCCTTCGCCGCCGAGCCCTGGATTGCCGCCCGCGACGTCGCCGTGCTGACACTTCTCTACGGCTGTGGGCTGCGTATCTCGGAAGCGCTGGCGCTGCCCGGCGACGCACTCAGTGATCCGACCGCCCGGTCGATGCCCATCGCCGGCAAGGGCGGCAAGACGCGACTCGTGCCGCTGCTTCCAGCCGTGCTCGAGGCGGTGGCCGAATACCGTCGCCTGTGCCCCTATGCCTTGCACCCGAACGAGGCCTTGTTTCGCGGCGTCCGTGGCGGCCCCTTGAAGCCGCAGATCATCCAGCGCGCCATGGCGCGGCTCAGGGGCGGCCTTGGCCTGCCCGAATCGGCGACGCCGCATGCGCTGCGGCACTCCTTCGCCACCCATCTGTTGTCGGCCGGTGGGGATCTCAGAACGATTCAGGACCTTCTCGGCCATGCCAGCCTGTCGACCACGCAGAACTACACCGCCGTCGATTCGGCCCGGCTCCTGTCGATCTATGACGGGGCCCACCCGCGTGCGCGCCACCGCGCCTGATCGGTCGGAGTGAAAACCCTGAGAGATTCAGGCTTTGGTCGTAATTCCCCCCTAGACTGCGGAGTTCTTGCGAGGGAGTTCATCAGCCGCCCATGACCGGCCCTATCGACCGCTTCGACCGTTACGCGACGATCCTCTTCCGGCTTTGCCTCACGCTGCCCGGCATCGTCTTGGCGTTTCTGATCGTCGGTATCCTGACCGCAGACGCGGCGGAGCCGGATGCCTGCAACGGCCGCGATCTCCGCCCCGCCCTGCGGGCAGAGGGCAAACTCGCGGGCGTCGAGGCAAAGGCGGCAGCGGTCCCCAACGGCGCCGGTAAACTGTTTCGCGTCGAGCGGGCCGGCCTCGCGCCGTCCCATCTGTTCGGCACCATCCATCTCACCGATCCGCGCGTTCTCGCCCTGCCGTCGCCGGCCGAAAACGCCTTTACCGCGTCCGAGCGCCTAGTCATCGAGACGACAGATGTCCTCGATCCGGTCAAGGCCGCCGCCGCCTTTTTCGCCCATCCGGAGCTGATCAACCTTCCCAAGGGCCAGACCCTCGCCGATCTGGTCGATTCGCAAGAGCAGGCCAAGCTCGAAACGGCGCTGGCAGCCAAGGGGATTCCGTTCCAGTCGATCCAGACCCTGCAGCCGTGGTTCACCTCCATGAGCCTGATGCTGCCGGCCTGCGAAGCGGCGCGGAAAAAGGGCGGCGCCTCGGTCCTCGACGTCCGGCTCGCCGAGCGCGCCATCGCCGCCGGCAAGCCGGTTGAAGGACTGGAATCCTCCGAGGAGCAGCTCCGCGCCCTCGCTTCGCTGTCGACCGATCTTCAGGTCGATAGCCTACTGGCGACGATCGATCTCCAGGATCGTATGCCGGATGTGATGGAGACCATGCTGGCGCTTTATCGCGAGGGCAAGATCGCAACGATCATGCCGGCGATCGAGGCCGCGGTGCCGGATGGCGGCATCCTCGTCGGCGCCGGCAAGGGCTACGCCGAGTTCGAAGAGCGCGTCGTTACTGAGCGCAACCATCGCATGGTCGAGAGGATGCGGCCGATGCTGGAAAAAGGCGGCGCCTTCGTCGCCACCGGCGCGCTGCATCTTCCCGGCGAGGACGGTCTGGTTGCCCTGCTGCGCGAGGCGGGCTGGACCGTCACACGGGCGGATTGACGCAGTCGGAACTGCCGCCGCAAGACGTCGTCCGCATCGGCGATGCCTTAGGCCGCCAAGCCGGGTACCATGCCTTTGCCGGTGAGAACTCTTGCGATCAATCGAGTCCTCAAGCATTGCCCTCCACCCTTTCTGTAGTTACATAAATGGCGAGCGATCGTGGATTCGAGTGGGACGAGATCAAGGCGGCACGCAATTGCGCCGCTCACGGGGTTCTCTTCGAGGCGGCTCGCCGGTTCGATTTTGAACGCGCGAAGATCATGGTCGACGATCGTCGTGCCTATGGCGAAATCCGGATGGTCGCTGTCGGAGAGATCGACGGCCGTCTCCATGTCCTCGTTTACACGGAGCGCAGGGACCGAATTCGGGTGATCTCGCTGCGTAATACCAACCTGCGGCGATAGGGACCCATCCGACCGGGACGATCGCCGAGGCATGGCGAGGAACGGGGCGACGCGCGATGCGGCGCATCGGGCGAGGCCCGCGACGAAGCCAAGCGCGGCGAGCGCCCGGCCTTCGGTGGGCTGGACGGGCTCGCCGGACGGCGTCGCACCGCTTGCCCGATGCGCCGCATCGAACTGCGCGTCGCTTCTGGCCGGACAAGCCCGTTCAGCGCCATCGAATAGGTCCCTATCGCCGCAGGTTGGTATAAGGCAAACCGAAAGGAGATCGATCGCTATGCACGATTCCTCCAAGCACAGGGATGATCGCGCGGCCTTGCTGGCCAGGGTGCGAGCCGAGCACGCGGCGATGACGGATGAGGAGGATGCCGCGATCACGGCTGCGGCCCTTGCCGATCCTGACAATCCGCCCATCGGGGAGAATGAGTTGAGGCGTATCGGGCGACCGCCGGCGGCGGTGCGCAAGCGTCAGGTCACCGTGCGGCTCGACCCGGAGGTCATCCACCGACTGAAAGCTGGCGGCAGCGGTTGGCAGACCCGTATGAACACCGTGCTTCGCAACGCGCTCGGGATTGACCGGTAGCTGCTCCGGTGGCGACGCTGCCTCCCTGGAACAACTCGGCAATCCTTGCCGGGAAGAAACATCGAGCGTACGCTTCCTGGTCGAAACAGCCAAGGAGTGCCTGCGCATGAAATCCTTACTCGCTGTGACCATGAGCCTCGGGCTTTTCGCCGCCGCGACCGGCGGCGCGATGGCGCAATGCGCGTCTCACCAGGACACCGTGGCCGAGGCGCCGATGACGCCCATCGTCACCGCCGACACCACCGGCACGGCCACAAGCACCGTGGTGAAGCAAGCCGACAAGAAGGGCTGAACTCAGCCTCATCGTCTTACAGAAAGGCCCGGTCGCTGACGCGCCGGGCCTTTTTCGTAATCGATGTTTCACGTGGAACACCATGTCGGGCGGCTTTTGCGCCGCCTTCCCGTCACACGTGAATCGGCTTGGCGAAGGCCGCGAAGGCCGCCTCGCGCATCGCCTCGGACAGGGTCGGATGCGCGTGCGAAGTGCGGGCAAGGTCCTCCGACGAACCACCGAACTCCATCAACAGCGCCGCTTCCGCGATCATGTCGCCGGCGCCCGCGCCAAGGATATGGCAACCCAGCGCCCGGTCTGTCTGGGCGTCGACGAGGAATTTGACGAAACCGTCCGTCTTGAGCATCGCCCGGGCGCGGCCATTAGCCATGAACGGGAACTTGCCGACCCGGTATGCGATCCCGGCCGCTTTCAGCTCCTCCTCGGTCTTGCCGACGGAGGCGACCTCGGGCGAGGTGTAGACCACCGAGGGGATCGCGTCGTAGTTCACATGGCCGACCTGCCCGGCCAGTTGCTCGGCCAGCGCCACGCCCTCGTCCTCGGCCTTGTGAGCCAGCATCGCGCCCTTCACCACATCGCCGATGGCGTAGATGCCCGCGACATTGGTGGCGAAATGCCCGTCGATCTCGACCCGGCCGCGATCGTCGAGCTTGACCCCCGCCTCTTCCAGCCCGAGACCTTCCGTGTAGGGCTTGCGGCCAGTCGCGACGAGCACGACGTCCGCCGCGAGCGTTTCCGCTTCGCCGCCCTTGACCGGCTCGAAGCTGACGCTTGCGCCCTTCTCGGTCTTCTCGACGCCGGTGACCTTGGCGCCAAGGCGAAATGCGATGCCCTGTTTGGCGAGCAGCTTCTGGAAGGCCTTGGAGACCTCGCCGTCCATCGGCCCGAGCACCTTGTCGAGATACTCGACGACGGTCACCTTGGCGCCGAGCCGCGCCCAGACCGAGCCGAGCTCGAGGCCGATCACGCCGCCGCCGACGACGACCATCGTTTCGGGCACGCTTGCCAGTGCGATCGCCTCGTCGGAGGAGACGATCGTGTCGCTGTCGAAGAAAAGCTCCACGCCCGGAATTCCGGCGACGGCCGAGCCGGTGGCGATGCAGATCGCCTTGGCCGACAGGGTCTCGGCCGAACCGTCCTCCTTGGTCACCTCGACTTCGCCGGGCGCTTTGATGCGTCCGGTGCCGATGATGCCGGTGATCTTGTTCTTCTTGAACAGGAAGGCGATGCCGTCGACATTGGCTTTCACCGTCTTGTCCTTGTGGCCGAGCATCGCCTCAAGATCGAGCTTCGGCTCGACCGAAATGCCGAGTTCGGCGAAGGAATGGCCGGCCTCGGCGAACATCTCGGAGGCGTAGAGCAGCGCCTTCGACGGGATGCAGCCGACATTGAGGCAGGTGCCGCCATAGGTCTTGCGCTTTTCGACGACGGCGACCTTGAGGCCGAGCTGCGCCGCCTTGATGGCGCAGACATAGCCGCCGGGTCCCGATCCGATGACGACGAGGTCGAAGGTGTCAGACATGAGAGAATCCTATGAGAGGCGGGACGGGCGGTCCTTGCCCGTCAGGTGAGAAGTTCGATGGCCGCTGGGATCAGGTCGGAGCCGAATAGAAAAAGAGGGCGTGCGAATCAAAGGGATACCGTCATACGAAACCGCCGCGAAGCGAGGCGATGTCCACAGTGGGCCTCCTGAAGCCACGGAACTCGAGCCCCCTCCGGACGAGATCATCTTCGCATCGAACAATCGTCAACACTCAGGAATCCTCGCGCGGGGGCATTACGTCGAAATCGACCACCAAGCTTACAAGTCGGTCCTCGGTATCGAAACCCCAAAAGGCGCGATAGGTCCCGTCGCCAAAGCCCGTCTCGAACGCCACGAGATTTTGCTTCGGATCGAAACGAAGTTGGTGGGCGATGGCGGGAACAATCAAGAGGGCATACGCCACGCTGCCGTGCAGGACATCCAGCACATAGTCCTTGCCGGGCGTCCCAGAGTCGATCTGTGCGGCCACGATTGCATCGCGGGTTTCGACGTCGATGAAGCACGCCTTGGCCGAGTCGATAAAAATCGGGTGGGAGAAATTTTCAATCCATGGCGAAGCGCCATCATCCGTCAATTTCGCAAGGTCCCACCTGACCGGCGTTCCCGTTGCGATTTTCAGTTCGGCGAGTCCGACCCGGGTGCCCCAATCGCGGCCCTCGGCGCTTCCGTCATAAAGATAGACATCGACTGAATAATCGCCGGGATCGATTGTCCGGACGAAGGAGGGTGCCTCGGCGATATCCACGGTGAGATCGCAGAGGATCAGCCGTCCTGTCGGAACGGCGAGCCGTCCCGCCTGCGCACGGACGATGCCCGCTTCCCGCAATTCACCATCGCTCCGGCCCGTATTCGACAAAACGCTCAAGATTCGGGAATCGGGAAATGACTCACGCGCAGTTGGGTTCTGAGTTGCAAAGGCCATCGGCACGGACACGGCTTGTGAGGCCGTTCCGACGAGAAATGACCGGCGCGTAACCCGTCCACGGCTTGAATGCTTTGATGTCATTCACCTGCTTCCTCGAAGCCGACGCGATGAGGATGCCCCGAAAACAGAGAAAACGGAATTCTCTAGCTTTGCGAAGACGGCCGATTCCACCTTACAATCACGGCAGGATCGAGCGGCCGCCGGAAACGTCGATGATCGTGCCGGTCGAATAGGACGCCTCGTCCGACAGCAGCCAGAGGATCGCCTTGGCCACCTCCTCGGCGGTACCGGCCCGGCGCATCGGCAGGGTCGGAGCGATTTCCTCGACCCGGTCGGGCTCGCCGCCCGAGGCGTGAATGTCCGTCGCGATGATACCGGGCCGGACCGCGGTGACGCGGATGCCCTCGCCGGCGAGTTCCTTGGCGAGCCCGACGGTAAAGGTATCGATCGCGCCCTTGGCGGCGGCATAGTCGACCCGGACACCACCGAGGCCGAGCTTGGCGGCCGCCGAGGACAGATTGACGATCGCGCCGCCCTGGCCGCCGCGCGCCGTCGACATGCGCTTTGCCGCCTCTCGGGCGCAGAGGAAACTGCCGATGACGTTGATCCGGAACATCCGGTCGAGCCGGTCCGCGCTCATGTCCGCGACCGGCGCGACGGCGTCGACCACGCCGGCATTGTTGACCAGCGCCGCCAGCGGTCCGAGCGTGTCCGCCGCCGCGAACAAGGCAAGGATGTCGGCCTCGACGCCGACGTCGCCCTTCACCGCGATCGCCGTACCGCCAGCCGCTTCAATGTCGGCGACCACGGCCTTAGCCGCCGCTTCGTTCGACGCATAGTTGACGACGACGGCATAGCCGGCCTTTGCGCCGAGCCGCGCGGTGGCGGCGCCGATCCCGCGCGACCCGCCGGTTACGATCATCACGCGTTCAGTCATTCATGGCCTCCAGCATTTACTCGCCTGTCCCGCTTGTCGATGAAGCTGGTTCTTGTCGCGGAGTTATCTGCGGCGAACGCGAGCGCCATCTGTCCTCCATGATGCCAAAGCTCGTCGTTAGCCTGGTTATCGAGCCTGTCGCATCCATGCCCCAATAGGATCTGTACGTACCGTCGCCATCACCGCTATCGAATACCGCCGCATTCATTCCGCTTTGCTCGTCAAAGCACTGCTCACCGTAGGGTGAGCAACAGAAAAGATCTTCCAGCATTGCGTCGATCTGATCGTTACTGGCCTCGGACAGATCAAGAAATGGACGCAGGGCAGCGTCGCAGAAGCACCCTTTTGCCGAGTCCACGCTGTAGCCGTCACGAGCGTAGGACCCGGTGTCCTCGAACCGGGCGAGCTGCCAGGTCTCTACCCGGCGGCGGCCGAACCTGAGTTCCGCCATTACTACGGTACCCAGCGACACATACTCGCGGTGGTCGTAGAGATAGACATAGGCGGGATATCGGCCCGGACGGATGTTGTGGACGAAGCAAGGCGCCGTCTGAGGATCGACAATAGGATCGCACGCGAGAATCCGGCCGGTGGGGCATTGCAGCATGCACACCTGAAATCGAGTGATGCGGCGACGAGCAAGGGCGCTCGGGAAAAGGCCGGTGAGACGTAACACGCGCCGTGTCGCTTCGTTCGGTTCGCCCAACTCTCCAGCGACGTCGGTCACCTTCATCCCCCGAGCTCGCACCCCATATCAGCAATTGATGCGCCGCCTTGGTATTGCCGGAGCCCTCAGATTCCTTCCTAAAGATCCAGCACCAGCCGCTCGGGGTCTTCCAGGCTGTCCTTGACCCGCACGAGGAAGGTCACTGCCTCCTTGCCGTCGACGATCCGGTGATCGTAGCTGAGCGCCAGATACATCATCGGCCGGATCACGACCTGGCCGCCGATCGCCACCGGCCGCTCCTGGATCTTGTGCATGCCGAGGATGCCCGACTGCGGCGCGTTGAGGATCGGCGTCGACATCAAGGAGCCGTAGACGCCGCCATTGGAGATGGTGAAGGTACCGCCCTGCATGTCGGAGACGGTGAGCTTGCCGTCGCGCGCGGCCACGCCGAGCCGGCCGATCTCCTTCTCGATCTCGGCGATGGTCATCTGATCGGCATCGCGCACCACCGGCACGACGAGACCCTTCGGGGTACCGACGGCGACGCCGATATGGGCGTAGTTCTTGTAGACCAGATCGGTGCCGTCGATCTCGGCGTTGACCGCCGGAATCTCCTTCAGCGCGTGACAGACGGCCTTGGTAAAGAAGCCCATGAAGCCGAGCTTCACCCCGTGCTTCTTCTCGAACAGCTCCTTGTATTTCTTGCGCAGCTCCATGACCGCGGTCATGTCCACCTCGTTGAAGGTGGTCAACATCGCCGCCGTGTCCTGCGCGTCCTTCAGCCGCCGGGCGATGGTCTGGCGCAGGCGGGTCATCTTGACCCGCTCCTCGCCTGCCACCTCGTCTTGGGAGGACGGGGCGCGGGCGGCCACCGGCTTTTCCTGCGGGCTCGACGGCGCGCCGCGGGCGATCACCTCGAGCACGTCGCCCTTGAGGATCTGGCCGCGCTTGCCTGATCCGTCGACGTCGCCGTCACTGAGGCCCTTTTCGGCCATCATCTTCTTGGCCGACGGGGCCGGCGGCATGTCACCCGACGCGGCCTTTTCATCAGCATCGCCACCCGATCTCGACGCGTCACCGGTAGCGCCGCCGCCGTAATCGGCCTTGGTGTCGGCCGCAGAATCCGCCTTGGCCGCCTGGCTCTTCGGCTTTTCGGTCGGCGCCGTCGTCCCGGCGCTTGAGCCGGACCCTTCACCGATCGAGCCGAGGACCGCGCCGACCTCGACCGTCTCGCCCTCCTGGACGGCGATATCCTCAAGCACACCGGCGGCCGGCGCCGGCACTTCGACGGTCACCTTGTCGGTTTCCAGTTCGGCGATCGTCTCGTCGATCTCGACCCGGTCGCCGGCCTTCTTGAACCATTGACCAATGGTGGCCTCGGTTACGGATTCACCCAGCGTCGGGACTTTGATTTCGGTGCTCATCGTTCTCTACGTCTTTCGAGGTCCGGTTCGGTCGTGGCGTTCGGTTCAGCCCAGCGCGTCTTCTAGGAAGGCGGCGAGCTGTTTTTGATGGGTCGACATCGTGCCGGTCGCCGGCGAGGCCGCCGCCTGACGGCCGGTGTAGCGCACGCGTCGCTTCTTTGAACCGATATGGTCCAGAACCCATTCGAGGTAAGGGTCGATGAACGACCAGGCGCCCATGTTCTTGGGCTCCTCCTGGCACCAGACCATCTCAGCCTGCTTGAATCGCGACAGTTCGGTGATCAGCGCCTTGGCCGGGAACGGATAGAGCTGTTCGAGACGCAACAGGTAGATGTCGTCGATGCCGCGCTTCTCGCGCTCTTCCAGGAGGTCGTAATAGACCTTGCCGGTGCACATCACGACGCGCCGGATCTTGTCGTTCTTGACCAGCTTGATCGGCGAATCCTTGCGCAACTCGGCATCGTCCCAGAGCAGGCGATGGAAGCTCGTGTCGCCCGCCATCTCCGACAGGCTCGAAACCGCCCGCTTGTGGCGCAGCAACGATTTGGGCGTCATCAGGATCAGCGGCTTGCGGAAATCGCGTTTCAGCTGCCGACGCAGGATGTGGAAGTAGTTCGCCGGCGTGGTGACGTTGGCGACCTGCATGTTGTCCTCGGCGCACATCTGCAGGAACCGCTCGAGCCGCGCCGAGGAATGCTCCGGCCCCTGGCCCTCGTAGCCGTGCGGCAGAAGCAGCACGAGCCCGGACATGCGCAGCCATTTGCGCTCGCCCGAGGAGATGAACTGGTCGATGACCACCTGCGCGCCATTGGCGAAGTCGCCGAACTGCGCCTCCCACAGCGTCAAGGCGTTCGGCTCCGACAGCGAGTAGCCGTATTCGTAGCCGAGTACGGCTTCCTCCGAGAGCATCGAATTGATGACCTCGTAGATCGCCTGACCCTTGGCGACATGCGCCAGCGGGATGTAGCGGCTCTCGTCCTCCTGATCGTAGAGCACCGAATGGCGCTGGGAGAAGGTGCCGCGTTCGGAATCCTGGCCGGACAGCCGCACCGGATGCCCCTCGGCGACGATCGTGCCGAAGGCCAGCGCCTCGCCGGTCGCCCAGTCGATGCCCTCGCCCGTGTCGATCATCTTGGCGCGGTTGTCGAGGAAGCGCTGGATGGTCTTGTGGACGTTGAAGGTCTTGGGCACCGTCGCCAGCTTGCCGCCGATGTCCTTCAGCGTCTTCAGCGGCACGCCCGTCACGCCCCGGCGCGGCTCCTCGAGCTCCTCCGCCTTGCGCAGACCGGACCAGGCGCCGTCCAGCCAGTCGGCCTTGTTCGGCAGGTAGCTCTGACCGGCCTCGAACTCTTCCTCGACGATCTTGCGCCATTCCGCCTTGCGGGCGTCGACCTCCTCCTGGCTGACCACCCCGCCTTCGACGAGCCTCTTGGAGTAGATCTCCAGCGTCGTCGGATGCTGGCGGATCGTCTTGTACATGATCGGCTGGGTGAACGCCGGCTCGTCGCCTTCGTTGTGGCCGAAGCGGCGGTAGCAGAACATGTCGATGACGACAGGCTTGTGGAACTTCATCCGGAATTCGGTCGCCACCTTGGCGGCATAGACCACCGCTTCCGGATCGTCGCCATTGACGTGGAAGATCGGCGCCTCGACGGTCTTGGCGACGTCGGACGGGTAGGGCGAGGACCGCGAGAAGCGCGGATTGGTGGTGAAACCGATCTGGTTGTTGATGATGAAGTGCAGCGAGCCGGCGACCCGGTGGCCGCGCAGGCCCGACAGGCCGAAGCATTCGGCCACGACGCCCTGGCCGGCGAAGGCCGCGTCGCCGTGGATCAGCAGCGGCAGGATCTGCGCGCGCGTCTCCAGCGGCACGATCTCGGTGCGGGTCCGGCCGGCGATCTGGTCCTGCTTGGCGCGCGCCTTGCCCATGACGACCGGATTGACGATCTCCAGATGCGACGGGTTGGCGGTCAGCGAGAGGTGGACGTTGTTCTGATCGAACTCGCGATCGGACGAGGCGCCGAGATGGTACTTGACGTCGCCCGAGCCCTCGACATCCTCCGGCTTGTACGAACCGCCCTTGAACTCATGGAAGATCGCCCTGAGCGGCTTGCCCATCACCTGGCTGAGCACGTTCAGCCGGCCGCGATGGGCCATGCCGAAGACGACTTCCTTGAGCCCCAGCTGGCCGCCACGCTTGATGATCTGCTCCAGCGCCGGCAGCAGCGCCTCGCCGCCGTCGAGGCCGAAGCGCTTGGTGCCCTTGTATTTGACGTCGATGAACTTCTCGAAGCCCTCGGCCTCGATCAGCTTGTTGAGGATCGCGCGCTTGCCCTCGGCGGTGAAGGCGATGCCCTTGTCCGGCCCCTCGATGCGCTCCTGCAGCCAGCCCTTTTCCTGCGGATTCGAGATATGCGTGAATTCGACGCCGAGCGTCGAGCAATAGGTCCGCTCGAGGATGTCGACCATCTCGCGGATGGTGGCGAATTCCAGCCCAAGCACGTTGTCGATATAGATTTTGCGGTCGAAATCGGCCTCGGTGAAACCGTAGGCCTTCGGCGACAATTCGTTGTAATCGTCGTCAGCCGGCTTGGCGATGCCGAGCGGATCGAGCTTGGCGTGCAGATGGCCACGGGCGCGATAGGCGCGGATCAGCATCAGCGCCCGCACCGAATCCTGTGTCGCCTGGTGCACGGCCGTTCCAGGCAGCTCGACGCCGCTTTCCTGCGCCTTGCCCTTGACCTTGGCCTCGACGCGCGTCTCGATCTGCCCCCAATCCCCATCGAGAGCGGAGACGAGCTCGCCATTCGCCGGGATCGGCCAGTTCGGCTTTTCCCAGGACGGTCCCTCGGCGCTTTTCAGGACGGCCGAGCGGTCGTCCTTCAACGCCTTGAAGAAATCGCCCCATTCGTCGGCGACCGAACTGGGGTCGTCCTCGTAGCGAGCGTGCAGATCCTCGATATAGTCGGCGTTACCGCCGTAGAGGAAGGAGGTAAGCGCGAAGGTTTCGTTCGCTTCAGTGCGTGCCATCTATATCGTCGCGACCCCGTCGTCCGGGTGCCGTCTCCTGTGATCGATCGTTCGGGAAACCGGACCGCCACAATGACGACCGTACCATGCCCGAACCCTTTGGGCTGCGTTTTCGGCGATGCCGTGGCGCGGGAGGCTATCGCGCCGGCTTTTTTCGAGCCCCGTCGTCAGCCCTTGAGGAGTTCGACGAGGGTTTTGCCGAGCTGGGCCGGGGAGGGCGAGACGCGGATGCCGGCGTCTTCCATCGCCGCGATCTTGTCCTCCGCGCCGCCCTTGCCGCCGGAGACCACCGCCCCGGCATGGCCCATGGTGCGGCCCTTCGGCGCCGTCCGCCCGGCAATGAAGCCGACCGTCGGCTTCGAACGGCCCTTCTTCGCCTCGTCCTTGAGGAACTGCGCCGCCTCTTCCTCGGCCGCGCCGCCGATCTCGCCGATCATGATGATCGACTGCGTTGCGTCGTCGGCCAGGAACAGCTCCAGCATGTCGATGAACTCGGTGCCCTTGACCGGATCGCCGCCGATGCCGACCGCCGTCGTCTGGCCGAGCCCCTCGCTGGTGGTCTGGAACACCGCCTCGTAGGTCAACGTACCGGAGCGCGAGACGATCCCGACATTGCCCTTCTTAAAGATGTTGCCCGGCATGATGCCGATCTTGCACTCGTCGGGGGTCAGGACGCCCGGGCAGTTCGGCCCGAGCAGCCGGGAGTTCGAGGTGTCGAGCTTGGCCTTGACCCGCACCATGTCCATCACCGGGATGCCTTCGGTGATGCAGACGATGAGGCCGATCTCGGCGGCGATCGCCTCCTCGATCGCGGCCGCCGCGCCCGCCGGCGGCACGTAGATAACACTGGCGTCGGCGCCGGTCTTCTCCTTGGCTTCGGCCACCGAGGCGAAGATCGGCAATTCGACGGCGCGGCCGTTCGCATCGCCCTGCCACATCTCGCCGCCCTTCTTGGGGTGCGTGCCGGCGACCATCTGGGTGCCGTGATAGGCCAGCGCCTGTTCGGTGTGGAACGAGCCGGTCTTGCCGGTCAGACCCTGCACGATGATCTTGGTGTTCTTGTCGACGAGGATGGACATGGGGATTCCTGGTTTAGATGGTCTGGCGAAAGGCAAGCGTTCGGGTCGCCCATGGGCGGGATTCAACGGGACGGGATTGCTCCCCGTCCTATGCGTTCGTCATCCTCGGGCTTGACCCGAGGACCCATTCCAAATCGTCTCATTCCGACCTCCGACCTCGCGGCGGTCGAAGCGCGGAGGCATGGATCCCGGCTCGAGGCGGGGATGACGAGGCGTTTCTGTCCCGCCCTTTTCCCAAGAACCGTCACGGTGCCTCTTCTCCCAGGTCTTTTATCCAGTTTCGCGAGGCTTCTTGCCGTGTTCCCTCGCAGAGCCCGATCGGACCGTCGCGATAGGTGGCACGACGCGTATGCCGCCCGCGCGATTCCGGATAGTCAATATCGACCCAGTCCTCGGCATAAGCACGGACGAGTTCCGGTACCGGGACCTTGCGCCATTCGGCGCACGCTACGAGGCGTCGGAACGTCCTGTCGTCGAAGGCGACCTCGACGGTGTTTCGCTTGTCATCGCTCATAGCGTTGCTTTCCCGGCTCCCTTGGCGCCTACTCAGGTTTCTCCACTCTTCTGCGCGTGCATACCGTCGACCATTTGCGTGCCGTAAATAGCGAGCACCTGTTCGTTCAGGCAGCATCCTTCAACTCTCTTGTCGCCCTGCGATGCAGCCAGACGCCAAATCCCAACGCGATGAGCGCTGCCAGAGGTATCACATTGGCAGCCATGCCAGACGCGGGGTCGTTCCCGAGCTCACCTTGATCCAATCGCACGCACCAGAACAAGAAAACGACGTACGAAAGAAGGAGAAACCGTAACGCAGCAGAACCAACGGCAACATTGTCAAACTTACGCGCCAAAAAAACTACTAAGGCTTGCGAATAAAGGATAGCCGCACCTGGCAAAGCGGCGACAAGCGCAGCAAACGTCAGAAATGCGATTGCCACAATGAAGGCGCTTACTACTGATTCCACGCCTCACTCCTATTGTTCTCCAAGCCCTAAACACCCACGCTGGGCAGGCCTACCCGACCGCCTTGACGATTTTCTGGGCGGCGTCGTCGAGATCGTCGGCGGCGGTGATGGCAAGGCCCGACTGGTTGAGGATCGCCTTGCCCTTGTCGACATTGGTGCCTTCGAGGCGCACCACCAGCGGCACTTTCAGCCCGACCTCCTTGACCGCCGCGACGACGCCCTCGGCGATCACGTCACAGCGCATGATGCCGCCGAAGATGTTGACCAATATGCCTTTGACGTTCGGGTCCGAGGTGATGATCTTGAACGCCTCGGTGACCTTTTCCTTGGTCGCGCCGCCGCCGACGTCGAGGAAGTTCGCCGGCTCCTTGCCGTACAGCTTGATGATGTCCATCTTCGCCATGGCGAGACCGGCGCCGTTGACCATGCAGCCGATGTCGCCGTCGAGCGCCACATAGGCCAGATCGTGCTTCGACGCCTCGATCTCCTTGGCGTCCTCTTCCGATTCGTCGCGCAGCGCCTTGATGTCGTCATGGCGATAGAGCGCGTTGCCGTCGAACGACACCTTGGCGTCGAGCACCCTGAGATGCCCGTCCTTCAAGACGATCAGCGGGTTGATCTCGAGAAGGCTCATGTCCTTCTCGGTGTAGGCCTTGTAGAGGATCGGGAACAGCGTCATCCCGTCGGCGCGGGCCGGCCCGTCGAGCTTCAAGGCGTCGCAGAGCCTGGTGGCGTCGGCTGCGGTCACACCGGCGAGCGGGTCGATCGCGACATTGTGGATCTTTTCCGGCGTTGCCTCGGCCACCGCCTCGATGTCCATGCCGCCCTCGGTCGAGACGACGAAGGCGACGCGGCCGACGGTGCGGTCGACGAGCAGCGACAGATAGAGCTCGCGATCGATATCGGCGCCGTCCTCGATATAGAGCCGGTTGACCTGCTTGCCGGCGGGGCCGGTCTGCTTGGTGACCAGCGTGTTGCCGAGCATCTCTTTGACATCGGCGACGACGGCCTCGATCGATTTGGCCAGCCGGACGCCGCCCTTGGCGCCCTCACCGAGTTCGGTGAACTTGCCCTTGCCGCGGCCGCCGGCGTGGATCTGGCTCTTGACCACATAGACCGGCCCCGGCAACTGCCGCGCCGCGGCCTCGGCCTGCGAGGCCTCGGTGATCGCCACGCCCGCCGCAACCGGCGCCCCAAAACCCTTGAGAACTTGCTTGGCCTGATATTCGTGGATGTTCATCTGTCGTCCTCGGCGCGGAGGGGAAAAGGAACGGGCCGCTCAATGGCGGCCCGGCAAAATCACTTCAGCTTCGGCGCGATTTCCGCGCAGGCTTCCATCAGGCCCTTCACTGCGGCGACCGATTTTTCGAACTGCGCCTTTTCGTCACTGGTGAGGTCGATCTCGATCACCCGCTCGATACCGTCGGCGCCGATCACGCAGGGCACGCCCACATACATGTCCTTGAGGCCGTATTCGCCCTTGAGGTTCGCCGCGCAGGGCAGCACCCGCTTCTTGTCCTTGAGGTAGGATTCGGCCATCTGGATCGCCGAGGCCGCCGGCGCGTAATAGGCCGAGCCGGTCTTCAACAGGCCGACGATCTCCGCACCGCCGTCGCGGGTGCGCTGGACGATCTCCCCCAACCGCTCCTTCGAGCACCAGCCCATCTTGACGAGATCGGTCAGCGGAATACCGGCGACGGTCGAGTAACGAGTGAGCGGCACCATCGTGTCGCCGTGACCGCCGAGCACGAAGGCGGTGACGTCCTCGACCGAGACTTTGAATTCCTCGGCGAGGAAGGTGCGGAAGCGGGCGGAGTCGAGCACGCCGGCCATGCCGACGACCTTCGCCTTGGGCAGGCCGGAGAATTTCTGTAGCGCCCAGACCATCGCGTCGAGCGGGTTGGTGATGCAGATGACGAAGGCGTTTGGCGCGTATTTGGCGATGCCGGCGCCGACCTGCTCCATCACCTTCAGATTGATCCCGAGCAGATCGTCGCGGCTCATGCCCGGCTTGCGCGGCACGCCGGCGGTGACGATGCACACATCAGCGCCCTCGATGGCGGCATAGTCGTTAGCGCCGGAAAGGCGGGCGTCGAAGCCTTCGACCGGACCGGACTGGGAGATGTCGAGGGCCTTGCCCTGCGGCGTGCCCTCGGCGATGTCGAACATGACGACGTCGCCGAGGTCCTTCAGGCTCGCCAGATGTGCGAGCGTGCCGCCGATCATGCCGGAACCGATAAGTGCGATCTTCGAACGGGCCAAGGCCACTTTCCTCCTGCTACCGGCCGGCTTCGGCGTCAGACCGGGAGCGGACCGCTGGTTGTGCGCGGACCGGGCAAAAAGAGCCCTCGCTCCGTTCGCCGAATCCGTCGTCGCGGGGAGCCGCAACAGCAAATTCGGCTGAGCGTGAGGCCAAAAAGCCCCTTAACGGTGCCCCCGTTGCGGCGACGCAATAGACCGGGCCGCCGGCGGATGCAACCATGACAATTAGACCCTAGCGAATTCAATCGGTTATAATATCCGGGTATTACGTAAGAGTAAGAATATTGGACGTTCTGGATCCTTAGGGCGCTCGCGTATTAGCTCCTTGTTAGCCCTCTTCGACCGTCGCCGGTCACTGCGAGGATCAAAACCGGTCCGCCGAACGTAATTGCAGTGGATCAACGATTGGCATCGCGCCGTCCGATCCGGGATCGTACCGGCTCCTGACCGGCTCGACCGCCAGACGAGGATGCCGACCCGAATGTACCTGCCTGTGAATCTGATCATCGATCTGGCGAACGATGTCGGCCTGCTGGCCCTCGTCGCCATAAGCTACGGAGCCCTTCGCCGCGCTCGCTGGCCCGGCGGCGCGCAAGCGGTGACCCTGGGGCTTGTCTTCGGGGCCGCGGCGATCGCCACGATGCTGCAGGCGTCCATTCCCCTGCCGGGGATCATGGTCGATGCGAGAGTTATCGTGGTCGCGCTGGCCGCCGCCTTCGGCGGACCGTTGGCCGCGACGATCGCCGCCGCCGCCGCCGGTCTTTACCGCATCGCCCTCGGCGGGGCGGGAACGGGCATGGGTCTCGCCGTTCTCGGCTTCGCGGTCGTCGCCGGTCTGCTCTGGCGGCACACTTGGCGCCGGCGTGGCCATGCCAGCCTCGCGAGCCTGTTCTCCCTCGGCTTGACGATCTCCTGCCAGGCCCTGCTCCTGCCATTACTGCCGATCCAGGCCTCCGCGACCACCATCGGCCTTTCGGTCGCCGCGCTCATGGCCTCCTGCGTCCTCGCCACCCTCCTTCTCGGCACGCTGATGCGCCGTGAGGATAGCTTGATCGCGCGGGAAGAATCCCTGCTGATCGATGCCTTCACCGATCCGTTGACCGGTCTTGCCAACCGACGGGCGTTCGACCAGCGGCTCGAGGAATGGACGACGGTGCAGCCGCTTCGGCCATTTGCGCTGATGATGATCGACGTCGATCACTTCAAGATGATCAACGACCGGTTCGGCCACGATTGCGGCGATCGGGCGCTTGCCGCTGTGGGTGATGTGCTGAAGCGCCTCGAAAGCGAAAAGGATATCGTGGCGCGATACGGCGGCGAGGAATTCGCGGTTCTGCTTTGGAACTGCGATCTGCCGGCCGCGATGCGCCGCGCGGAGCATCTGCGGCGTCTCATCGCCGCGAAGCACTTCGGGGAAATCGACGACGCCGCCCCCCTGACGGTCAGCATCGGTGTCAGCCAGACCGACCGCTGCGGCAGTCCCGGGTCGGTCCGGCGTGACGCAGATGCCGCCCTGTATCGGGCAAAGGCCGCCGGCCGAAATTGCGTCGTCGCGGCCCGAAAGCCGCGGGCTGCCCGGCCGCGCGATGGAGCTGGCACCCGTCCATCGGAACCGGTCGCGGCCTGGGCCGAGATTTCCCAGCGGCCGGCAGGCGAGTTCCGACGCGAATCCCGTCAAATTGCGCTTTATACCAACCTGCCGTGATAGGGACCTATTCGATGGCGCTGAACGGGCTTGTCCGGCCAGGAGCGACGCGCAGTTCGATGCGGCGCATCGGGCAAGCGGTGCGACGCCGTCCGGCGAGCCCGTCCAGCCCACCTATGGCCGGGCGCTCGCCGCGCCTGGCCTCGTCGCGGGCCTCGTCCGATGCGCCGCATCGCACGTCGTCCCGCTCCTCGCCATGCATCGGCGATCGTCCCGGTCGAATGGGTTCCTATCACCGCAGGTTGGTATTAACCGGAGGCGCCGGACGTCCGGGCCAGATAGTCGTCCGAGCGCATTTCGACGAGACGCGAGACGGCGCGGTCGAACTCGAAAGCCTCGGCGCCGGAGCGACCGCGATAGAGCCGCTCCGCCGATGCCTCGGCCGACATTACCAGCCGGCGACCGGAATCATACAGCGCGTCGACGAGGGTGATAAAGCGTTTGGCTTCATTGCGCTCAGCCTGGTCCATCACCGGAACCCGGTCGAGCATCACCGTGTGGAAGCGCCGTGCGATCGCCAGATAATCCTGCGCGCCGAGCGGGCGCTTCAACAGATCGTCGTAGGAAAAACGCGCCGCGCCGTTGCCGGCGCGTGGCACCTTTACCGTGCGCCCCTTCACCGACAGCGACGCGACGCCCTCCTTGGCGCCGTCGAGAAGCGTCAGCCAGATCGCGTCCATCCGGGTCTCGGCGGTCGAATCGAGCGGCGAGAGATAAACGTCGTCACGCCCGATCGTGGCAAGCCGGTAGTCTTCCGCGCCGTCGAGCGCGACGATGTCGGTGTGGGCTTTGAGAATGTCGATGAACGGCAGGAACAGCGGCCGGTTGAGACCATCGCGATAGAGATCGTCGGGCGCGACATTCGACGTCGCGACAAGCACCACGCCTTGCTCGAACAACGCCTTGAACAGCCGCGACAGGATCATCGCGTCGGCAATATCGGTCACCGCGAATTCATCGAAGCACAGCAGTCGGGCATCCTTGGCGATCTGGCCGGCGACCGGGCCGATCGGGTCGTCGCCGCTGGCCGTGCCCGCCTTCACCGCCTTGCGATGGGCGCCGATGCGCTCGTGGACGTCGCCCATGAAGGCGTGGAAATGCACGCGCCGTTTCGCCGACACCGAACTCTGGCGAAAGAACATATCCATGAGCATGGTCTTGCCGCGGCCGACATCGCCGTGGATATAGACGCCGCGGATCGGGTCGGCTTCACGCTTCTTGCCGAACAGCCAGCCGAGGGCACTTTTTTTCGAGGCGACGGTGGCGGCCGAGAGAGTCTGATCGATGTGGTCGAGCTGGTCGGCAAGCGCTCTTTGGCCAGGGTCCGCCTCGATCTCCTTGATGGCGATCAAATGCTCTAGCGCCGAGCGGACAGGTCCTTGCGCCTTCCTGTCGTCGCGCGTGGCGGTGCTCGGCATCGTTCCTCGAAGGGTGGTTGGGAAAGCTGGCGACAGGCCGGGTCCGCCGCATCCCGCGCCAAAATCACGGCAAGGCTCGCGGACGAGCCGCAGAGCCGGGCATTTTCCAAGGCGTGGCCGGACAGCGCGGCGAGCGATGCTGTCCGGCTCCGGTTCCTACCGGTAGAGGCTGATCTGCTGCCCGCTCTTGGTGCGGCCCTCGTAGCGCGATCCGCCGGAGGAGTTGAGATTGGCGACATTGGAGCCGCCGGAATCCTTCAGCACCACCTGGTTGCCGGAGACGTCCCAGGCGCTGACGTCGGCGACCGCGCCGGGGCAGCCGCGCGATGCGGCCCGATAGCCGCCGGTCCACTTGGTCAGCGACAGGATGATCTGGCAGTTGCCGCCCGTCGTCGTCACCTTGTAGGCGCCGAGCACGGAGTTGCGCGAGATCGGCCCGCTGCTGGCGGATGCGACCTTGGTCTCCTGATTTGTCGAATTGTCGGACGAGGCATTCTGGCCGGTCTGGTCCGTCTCGTTTGCCGTGACGTCGGTTTCGCTTTCGAAGGACGAACTCTGCGACGTCGACGGTGCCGGCGGCGGCGGCGGGGGCGGCAGCTTCCTGACCGCGACCTGCTGCCGGGGCGCCGGCGTCAGCGGCGCCGGCCCACTGCTCTCGAAGGACGGCATCGATCGCGAACAGCCTGCCGCCAGGAGCAGCGTGACGAGAACGGCTCCCGTTCTGGTCCAATTGGTCATGAGATTTCCCCGTGCATGTCTTTTCTCTTGCGGTCCCGGGTCGACACCGCCCAAGACCTTCCCTGTCATAAAGCGGACCAGTGCCACGCTTCGCAAGGCGCAATTGTGTCGAAATGCAACAGAAACTCTGTGCTGTGACCCGCAATCCACGAAAACCTGCCTCGGACGGCCGCTTCGGCGATGCAGCGGACGGTTCGATTAGGCCGCGTCGGCCAGCGCGCGGGAAAAATCCCCGGTTTCCGGGTTCATCGCCCACAGTTCGCCGGACCGGATGTCGACCCAGGCACCGTGCAGCGACAGTTTACCCTGCTTTTCCAGATTCTCGACCATGGGAAACGTCCGTAAATTGGCAATCGAATAGCGGATGGCGATGCGCTCCAGCGCCGCCTGCCGCTCGTTTGCGGTCATGTGGTCGTTGGCGCCAACCGCCCGCGTAACCGGATCGAGAAGGCTCATCCACTTGCCGATGAAATCGCCTGGAGACAGTGGCTCTGCGGCCGGCGACAGCGCGGCGTGAATGCCGCCGCAGCCGCCATGGCCGAGCACCACCACATGCTCCACCTTGAGCGCGTGCAGAGCGAATTCTAGCGCGGCCGAGGTTGCGTGAAATTCGCCGTCCGGCTCGTAGGGCGGCACCAGATTGGCAACATTGCGCACCACGAAGATCTCGCCCGGCGCGGTGTCGAAGATCGTCTCGGGCGCCGCGCGGGAATCGCAGCAGGCGATGACCATCGTTTTCGGGCTCTGTCCGACCTCGGCGAGCTGCCGCAGGCGCTGACGCTCCTGCGGCAGCCGCTTGTCGACAAAAGCGCGATAGCCATTGAGAAGGTGGTCGGGAAGAAATTTCGTCATGTTGCGATCAGTAGCGATTCGCTGCGGCGCAATCAATTGCCCTGCGGCAGTCCACATTCGGCCCTACGGCCGCGCCGATCAAGCTCGGCGATTGCCGCCCGGATAGGCCAGGCGGCGGGTCTGGACCATCGCCATCGGATGCCTGAGGCTATCGCTGTCGGTTTCGAGCGTCAGTTCATCAGCACCGCGCTTCGTCGTACGTGCGAGGATCTCGAACACGGTCGCCGTGGTGGTCTGCAGGGCCTTTTCCTCGGAGACGCCGGCAAGCACGCGGGCCAGATACACCGCCGCCGTGGGGTCGCCGAGGCCATGCGGCGGGTTCTCGATGATCCGGTGCTCGGCGAGCATTGCCTGGAAATCGCGCACCAGCAGATTGCCGATCCCGCCGCGCAGCATTGCAAAGGCCGAGGTGACGATGACGGTCGGCGGCCCGAGCGCGCTCGCCGCCTCGATCAGATGGGCGTTGTCGGTCAATTCGAGGCCGCTGAGGAATTCCAGCTCGAATCGATTGGGCGTCGCGATGTCGGCAAGCGGGATCAACCGATCGCGGATCGCCGCGAGCGTCGCTTGCGGTTGATACATCCGGCCGCCATCGCCGATCACCGGATCGCAGATATAGATCGCCTTCGGATTGGCGCGCTTGACGGCCTCGACCAACCGCGCGGTGGGCGCAATCTGATCGTCGGCGCCGAAATAGCCGGTGAGGATGGCGCCGACCTCACCCAGCCAGGGCGAGCCCGCCAGGTCGTCCATCAGGTCCGAGAATTCGGCGTCGGGCGGCACGATGCGGGTCGCCGTCCCGTGGCCCGGATGCCAGGGCAGCGTCACGGTGGGAACCGACCACACCGGGAAGCCGAGGGTTTCCAGCGCGAACACCGCCGCGCGGTTGCCGACGGTACCGCGCGCGACATGGCTTGAGACCGAAATGACAGCCGGCCGGTCGCTCTGCTGAATGGACTTGGCTGTCGGCATGGGGCGGCCGTTCAATCGCTTGCGAGCTGGATGGCGAGAAGGACGGCGAAGACGATGAAGCCGACGATCGCGGCAAGACGTCCGATGCGCGTGCCGATGACCTCGATCCGATCGTTTGGATCGGCGTCGCGCGCCATGAAATGATCGCGCGTCCTGAACAGCATCGCCTCAGTGTGGCCGCCGACCTGCGGCTCGGTCTCCTGCCGCACGCGTTCGAGGATGGCTTTCGCCTCGCGTTGGCGCTCGTCGTCGTGATGATGGCCGGTCATGCGAAATCTCTGTCGCAAAAGCCTGAAGAGAGCAACCTTGGGCGTGTCATTCGACTTCTGGAAAGCGCGAAGATGGTCTACATAAGCGCCGACGGGCCGCGCCGCCCCTGACCGGAGACCCACCATGCCGTCACTTGCCGCCGCCCTACCGCCCCGGTTCCGACCGATCGTAACCGCCTTCGTGTTGGCGATCGTGGCGCCGCTGCTGTCGGCCTGCGGGATCAACGCGATCCCCACCTATGAAGAACAGGCCAAGGCCACCTGGGCACAGGTCGAGAACCAGTATCAGCGCCGCGCCGACCTGATCCCCAACCTCATCGAGACGGTAAAAGGCTTCGCCGCGCAGGAACGCGAGGTGCTGACCGCCGTGGTCGAGGCGCGCGCCAAGGCGACGCAGACGCAGATCAACGCCGATCAGCTGACCGACCCGGCCGCCATCCAGAAATTCCAGGCAGCCCAGGATCAGCTGTCCGGCGCACTGTCGCGCCTGCTGGTCACGGTCGAACGCTATCCGGACCTGAAATCCAACCAGAACTTCCTGGCGCTTCAGAGCCAGCTCGAAGGCACCGAAAACCGCATCTCGGTCGCCCGCCGCGACTATATCGACGCGGTCCGCGTCTACAACACCGAGCTGAAGACCATTCCCGGTCGCTGGATCGCCGCGCTGTTCTATCCGGAGGCGGAGGAAATGCAGGCCTTCACTGCGACCGCCGGCGCCGAGACACCGCCCAAGGTCGATTTCGGCAAGTGAGGAGCACGCCAGCATGGCGATGATGCCGCGGCCCGATATGCTCGCCACCCGGCCTTGGCCAACACTGGGCCGGGGCACGGCGCGGACCCGTGGCGCCGCCGCGTGGCTGCTCCTCGCGCTGGCTCTGTGGCTGGCGGGCATGGCTCCCTCGGCGGCGCAGGACTTCCCGCCGTTGACCGGCCGCGTGGTCGACACTGCCGATCTGCTCGATCCGGGCATGGAGGCGGCGCTGAGGGACAAACTCGCCGCCTTCGAGGCGCAATCGAGCGACCAGGTCGTGGTGGCAACGGTTCCCGATCTTCAGGGTGCCGAGATCGCCGATTACGCCAATCGGCTGGCGCGGGAGTGGGCGATTGGCCAGAAGGACGAGGACAACGGCGTCCTGCTGCTGGTCAGCCGCGATGATCGCAAGGTACGGATCGAGGTCGGTTACGGCCTCGAAGGCACCCTGACCGATGCGCTGTCGACGCTGGTCATCCAGAACGACATCCTGCCGGCCTTTCGAAGCGGCGACTATCCGGCCGGCATCGTAAAGGGGGTCGACGGCATCCTGCAGGTCCTGTCCGGCGACGCCGCCGAGCTGGAAGCGCGCGCCAAGCGCAACGAATCCTGGTCCGGCGGCGAGGTCTCGGACTGGCTGTTCACGCTGTTCTTCGTCGGCGTCTGGGTGTTCGTGATCGGCAGTTTCGTGATGACCAATCTGGCCCGCCGACACGGCCGCAAGATCGGCAAGAACCGCTATCGCTGGCTCGGGATGATCTGGGCGCTCGATGCGGCCGGCGCGTCGCGGCGGTCGGGCGGTGGCGGCTTTTCGGGTGGCGGCGGCGGCTTTGGCGGCGGTGGCTTTTCCGGCGGCGGTGGATCGTTCGGCGGCGGCGGATCGTCGGGGAGTTGGTAACGATGGCGCATCTCAGTTTCACCGAAGCCGACCATGCCCGCATTGCCGCGGCGATCAGCGCCGCGGAAGCGACCACCACCGGGGAAATCTACGCGGTTTTCGCGCGCACCAGCGATGCCTATGTCTTCGTGCCGGCGACGATCGCACTCGCCCTGTCGCTGGTCGCCGCGCTGCTGGCGGCGCTGTTCGCGCCGCTTGCCGGCTTTGCGATCTCGGGCCTTGCGCTGGTGACAAGCCAGCTCGCCGCCACCCTCGCTCTGCTGGTGCTGTTCGCGCTCGTGCCCCGGCTTCGCATGGTGTTCGTGCCGCGCGCCGTTGCCGAGGACCGCGCCCATCGCATGGCGCTGTCGCAATTCTTCGCCCACAACATTCACACGACCGTCGGGCGCACCGGCGTCCTCGTCTTCGTCTCCGAAGCCGAGCGCTATGCCGAGATCGTCGCTGACGCGGAGATCGCCTCCAAGGTACCGCAGGAGGCCTGGGACGCCATCGTCGCCGACCTCATCGCCGCCGCGCGGGACGACCGTCTGGCCGAGGGCTATGTCCAGGCCGTCACCGCCGCCGGCGCGATCCTGACGGCGCATTTTCCCGGCGACCACGCCAATCCGAACGAGATCGACGACCGGCTGGTGGAGATCTGAAGAGAAATGTGGGCGGCCTCACTGATAAACCGAAGGCGACGATTTTGTCTCGGAACGTACGTCTGAATCGGGTGATAAGCACGCGTTCGCCCTGCACGGGGTGAATGGCCGCAATGCGGGACTGGGCGGACATAGATGGGAATCACCACTTAAGGTTGTCACACGACGTCATTGGCAAAGTGACGTAACCAGACCTCCGTTCGAGCTTTGTCGCGCGCTTCATAGTCCCGGATAGCGCGCTGGAGATCGCCGAGATCCTCATTTTCTCTGTCCTCGCCGATCTCGGTCAACCGCATCGTGTACCACGCGGTTATCCCGCCCTCTGGGGCACTGGCGAACCTGGGAAAGGCCGGCTCTGGTTTCTGATCCGCTTTCCAGAGGTCGGGAAGTGACGGCTCAAGGACAAGCGCGCGGGCGAGACCGACGATATCGATCGCACCGCTGGCCACCGCGTCCTCGGCCTGCGCACGTGTCTTGAAACCGCCCGTCAGCATCAACGGCTTGGTCGTCATCGCGCGGGCGCGCTTGGCGAATTTCAAGAAGTAGGGTCCGGGTCCAGCACCGTCGGAAGCGGACTTTGCTCCTGGGAAGTAAGTCCCGCCGCTCATGTCGATCAGATCGACCGAAGACCGGTCCAGCGCTGCCACGACTTCGAGCGCGTCGTCCTCGTCAAGGCCGCCCTCGAGCTGGTCTGAGGAATTGAGTTTCACAGCGATGGGAAAATCCGGCCCGACAGCGGCTCGGGTTGCATCAACGGCTTCCAACAGAAGCCGCATACGGTTGGCGATGGCCCCTCCATATGCGTCGCTCCGCTTGTTGAACAAAGGCGATAGGAACTGACTGAGCAGAAATCCGTGCGCCGCGTGAATCTGCACACCGCCGAAACCAGCCCGCCGCGCCAGACGGGCTGTCCTGGCAAACTCAAAGGGCAGTCGATGAATCTCTTCAATTGACAATTCCCCGCAGCGCAGACCCCGCAGATCGAGGGCGCTCGGACCTTTGGGCGCACTGGTGGGCGCGTAAGCAAGCGCCCCGGCGTGACCGAGCTGCAGCCAGAGCTCAGCGCCGTTTTCGCCGCCCTCTTGAGCAAGTTCCCGGAAACGGTCGAGGTCGGACGTCTCGTTGAGCACCAAATTGCCGGGCTTCTCGGCATAAGCGGCGTTGCCTTGCACCTCGCCAATGATGGATACGGCCAGTCCACCTCCTGCCCAACGCTGATACAGCCTGATCTGTTCGGCTGTCGGATGGCCGGTCCCGTCGCCCAGGGAATCCGACATCGCCGATTTCGCAATCCGGTTCTTCAGGGTTACTCCACAGGGCAATTCGAGCGGCTCGAACAGAAATCCACGTTGTTCCATATGAACTTTCACTAACAAATTTTTCGGCTTCAATCGACAATCTACATCCGTGAAAACTCACGGCACCGCTACAGGACCTCAAGTTTGGGCTCGAAGCGGCCATTCACTGAAATATTGACGAACGGGGCTTCGAGTCTCGCTTGATTCCGAAACAAAAACTGGCAGTTTCAGGTCTACCTGACCGACGGCATGTCGACACCCACGCCACTGCCCCCTCACCGCGCCATGCCATGATACGCGGCGTTCGGCTTCATATCCGTCGCCGAAGCAACCCGGTTCGACATGGCGAAGAACGCCGCCACCGAGGCGATGTCGAAGATCGCCCGATTGGAATAGCCGGCCTCGCGCAGCGCCTGCCGATCCGCCTCGACGATACTGTCCGGCCGCTCGGTGAGCTTGACGACGAACTCCAGCATCGCCATCCGCCTGGCGTCGAGCCCCGCCGCCCGCCAGTTCTGCGCGATCGTCTCGCCGAAGTTCGCGTCACCCGAAAGCTGCCGGACGGCGGCGCCGTGCGCGGTCAGGCAATAGTGGCAGTGGTTGATCGCGGAAACGACGACCGCGATGATCTCGCGGTCGAGCTTGTCGATCTCGCTCTCCCCCAGCATCAGCTCGTTGTAGAAGGTCGAGAACGCCTCGAGCTTTTTCTCGTCGAAGGCGTAGGCGATCAGCACATTGGGAACGAGGCCGAGCTTCTCCTCGCATTTGGCGAAGTAGGTTTTCGTGCGCTCCGACAAAGGCTCGGCGACGCCGAGATCGAGCGCGGTAACCGCGCGGTCATCATGCTTGGTCATGCTTCCTCCGAAAAACGCCCAGCGGGCGGCCTGCACGGCGAAACGTCGCAGATCGCCCGCGTTCCCCTATGATAGGGTTCCGCAGACAACAGGCGACGCCGAAAGGGATGGCGATTATGGACCATCACGATACGAGCAAATCCGCGATCCTCAGCGCCGTCGAGGCGGTGATCGGCGGCGGTCGGCCGGAAGCGGTTCTTGCGCCGCTCCTGTTCGCACGCCCGCCCGCCGAGGATCTCGCCGCCTTCACGCCGGACGCCCTCGCCGGCGCCGCACGGGCCGGCATTGCCGCGCTCGACGCCCATCGCCGGGGCCGGTTCGTCGTCGCGATCGAACGACCGAAAGCATTTCTGCACGGCGAGGAGCCGCAGGACCTGGTCACCGTGGTCAGCGACGACATGGCGTTCCTGTTCGATTCCGTGACCGCCGAGATTGCCGAGACCGCGCCGGCGATCCACTACATTTCCCATCCGATTCTGGACGTCGTGCGGGGCGCTGACGGAGAGATCAACAGCTTTTCCGCGTCGCATGCGAGCGACGAAACCCAGGCGGAGCCGGACCGCACCAGCCTCATCCAGTTCGCCATC
Source organism: Aurantimonas sp. E1-2-R+4 (assembly GCF_036549515.1). Lineage (NCBI taxonomy): Bacteria > Pseudomonadati > Pseudomonadota > Alphaproteobacteria > Hyphomicrobiales > Aurantimonadaceae > Aurantimonas > Aurantimonas sp. E1-2-R+4. Next base: position 29,876 of record NZ_JAZHLK010000010.1, read on the forward strand.
GATCCCATCGGCGACGATGCCGCGCCGGCGTTGCGCGCACGCCTGGAGGCAATCCTGACCCAGGTCGCGCAGGCCAACGCCGATTTCGGCGCCATGCGTGATCGCGTCAGCGACGCAGTCGCCGCGCTGCGCCAGCGGGCCGGCGGCCTCGCTTCGGACGGCACCCGGATCATCGTGGAGGAATCGGCCAATCTGCTTGAGTGGCTGCGCGACGACAATTTCATCTTTCTCGGCTGCCGCGAATACGACTATCTCGGCGATGCCGAGGGCGAGGCGCTGGAGCGCCGCGAAGACGCCGGGCTCGGCATTTTGGCCGATCCTCGCCTCCGCATTCTCGGGCGGGACGGCCGGTCGATGACGACCACACCGGAGATTCGCGCTTTCCTGAAAGCCCCGAACCCGCTGATCGTCACCAAGGCCAATGCCCGCTCGATCGTTCACCGTCGGACCTACATGGATTATGTCGGCGTCAAGCAATATGACGCCGCCGGCAACTTCACCGGCGAATTGCGCATCGTCGGCCTGTTCACGTCGAGCGCCTATACCCAGTCGATTCTCACCATCCCCTATCTCCGCCTGAAGGCGGAGACGGTCATCAGCCGGTCGGGGCTTCGTCCGGGATCCCATTCCGCCAAGGCCCTTCTCAACGCGCTGGAGTCCTATTCGCGCGATGAGGTCTTCCAGATGGACGTCGACCTTCTGGAGCGCTTCGCGACTACCATCGTCGAGCTCGGCGAGCGCCCGCGCGTGCGCGTTTTGTCGCGTATCGACCGGTTCCACCGTTTCGTCTCCGTGCTCGTCTTCGTTCCGCGCGACCGTTACGACACGCGGCTGCGCGAGCGCATCGGCCTCCTGCTCGCCGAGGCGTATGACGGTCATGTCTCGGCCTATTATCCGGCCTTTCCCCAAGGCCCCTTGGCCCGGGTTCACTTCATCATCGGCCGTGGGGAAGGCACCACGCCGGACGTCGACGTCACGGGTATCGAACAGCGGATCGTCGAACTGGCGAAGAATTGGGAGGACGCCTTCGTCGGCGCGCTCACCCAGGCGGGCCGCTCGCACGAACTGGGCAAACTGGTGCCAGGTCTGCCGGAAAGCTATCGGGACGTCATCGCTCCGGAGGAAGCCGTTACAGACGCGCAGGCCATCGACGGCCTGACGCCGGAGAGGGGGCTCGAGGTCGACTTTTACCGTCGCCGCGGCGACCGCGGCGATCTGCTGCGTCTGAAAATCTATCACCTTGGCGCCGCCGTCACCCTGTCGACCCGAGTACCCATCCTCGAGAACATGGGATTTTCCGTCGTTTCCGAACGCACGTTTCCCGTCACCCGGCCCGATGGCGAGCGCGTGCATCTCCACGATATGGATCTTACCCGCAGAAATGGCGGCGACATCGTGTTCGACGATGACGGTGCCGCCCTGCAGGCAACCTTCGCCGCTGTCACGGCGGGCGGAATCGAGGATGACGGCTTCAACGCGCTCGTTCTCGAAGCCGGGTTCGATTTCCGCAAGGCCAACGTGCTGCGCGCCTATTCGCGCTACTTGCGGCAAGCCGGACTGTCCTATTCGCCGGACTTTCTGGCGACCGCGTTGCTGCGCCATCCCGCCATCGCGGCACGGCTCTGGGAGCTGTTCGAAACCGCTTTCGGCCCGCGGCAATCCGCACTGCGCGGCGGCGGCGCCGCCACCGGCCGCGACGCGATCGAGGAGCCCGATGCCCGTCAGGTCCGCCTGGCCGCCGAGCGGGGGGCGGAGGCGGTTCACGCCGCCATCATCGAGGCGCTGGACGCGGTCGATTCCATCGACGACGACCGCATCATCCGGCGCTTCATGGGCGCCATCCTCGCCACCTTGCGGACCAATTTCTTCGCCATCGACGGCACGTCGACCGAGCCCGATTCCGAGCCCGGGCGGGTGGCTCCGGCACTCGCCTTCAAGCTCGAATCCGCCGCGGTCGAGGGGCTGCCCGCCCCGGTTCCGTTCCGCGAGATCTTCGTCTTCGACGCACGCGTCGAAGGCGTGCATCTGCGCTTCGGGCGCGTCGCCCGCGGCGGTCTGAGATGGTCGGACCGAGCCCAGGACTATCGCACTGAAGTGCTCGGTCTGGTCAAGGCGCAGCAGGTCAAGAACGCCGTCATCGTCCCGGTTGGCGCGAAGGGCGGTTTCTATCCCAAGCGCCTCCCGGACGCCTCTAACCGCGATGCCTGGTTCGCCGCCGGCCGGTCGGCCTATGTCGTCTTCATCGCCTCGCTTTTGTCGGTCACCGACAACATCGTCGGGGACGCGGTCGTGCCGCCATCCGACGTTACGCGCTATGACGGCGACGATCCCTATTTCGTCGTCGCCGCCGACAAGGGCACCGCGACCTTCTCCGACACCGCCAACGCCATCGCCCAGTCGAACGATTTCTGGCTGGACGACGCCTTCGCCTCCGGCGGCTCGGCCGGATACGATCACAAGGCGATGGGGATCACCGCGCGCGGCGCGTGGGAGGCCGTGAAGCGTCATTTCCGCGAAATGGATCGTGATATCCAGGTCGAGTCGTTCACCGTCGTCGGTTGCGGCGACATGTCCGGCGACGTGTTCGGCAACGGAATGCTGCTGTCGCGTCAGACCCGGTTGATCGCCGCCTTCGACCATCGCGACATCTTCATCGATCCCGATCCCGACCCATCGGTCTCCTTCGCCGAGCGCCAGCGCCTGTTCGAAAAACCGCGCTCATCCTGGGCCGACTACGACACGGACAAGCTGTCTGCAGGCGGCGGCGTCTTTTCCAGGCGCGAGAAGCGGATCACGATTTCGGAGCAGGCTGCGGGCGCGATCGGTTGGGACAAACTCTCTGGAACACCCGCCGAAGTGATCACAGCCATCCTCAAGGCGCCCGCCGATCTGTTGTGGTTCGGCGGCATCGGCACCTATGTGCGCGCCACGGCGGAATCCAACGCCGATGTCGGCGACCGCGCCAATGACGCCGTCCGCGTCACCGGCCTGGAGGTTCGGGCCAAGGTAGTGGGCGAAGGCGCCAATCTCGGCGTCACCCAGAAGGGCCGGATCGAATTCGCGCGCGGCGGCGGCCGGATCAACTCCGACGCGATCGACAACTCGGCCGGCGTCAACACCTCCGACGTCGAGGTCAATATCAAGATCGCCTTGAAGAACGCGATGGAGGCCGGCCGCCTGACGCGAAGCGACCGTGATGCGCTATTGGCCGGCATGACCGACGAGGTCGCCGAACTGGTGCTCGCCAACAATTACGAGCAGACCCTGGCGCTGTCGTTGGAAGAGCGGGAGGGAGCCGGCGCGTTGGCGCTCCAGGCCCGGTTCATGACGGTTCTCGAAGCGGAAGGGGCCCTCGATCGCTCCGTCGAGACCCTGCCGGGAGAAACGGCGATCGGCGATCTCAGGGGCAGCGGTCGCGGCCTCACGCGACCGGAAATCGGCGTCCTCATCGCCTATGCCAAGATCACCCTGTTCGACCAGCTGGTGGCCGGCACGCTGACCGACGATCCTTATTTCGAGGATCGGCTGCTGGACTATTTTCCTGTCCCGATGCGCCACGACTTCGCCCGGGATATTCGCGGCCACCGGCTGTCCCGCGAGATCGTGGCGACCGTTCTGGCCAACGAGATTGTCAATCGCACCGGCCCGACCTTCGTCACCGTCATGCGCGAGGCGCGCGGTGCGTCTCCCTCGCAGATCGTGCGCGCTTTCGTGGCGGCGAAGGACGGCCTCGACATCAATGCGACCTATGAGCGGGTGGACGCACTGGACGGTCAGCTGTCCGGCGAAACCCAGAATGCGCTTTACGCCGAGATCGGGCGGTTTCTCCACCGCACGACCCGCTGGTACGCCCAGAACGAGCTCTTCGAGGCCGGCCTCACCGGCGCGGTGGTGAGCAGCCGGGACGCGCTTGATCAGCTGAAGCCGAAATTGCTGCATCTGGCGACGGACGCCGCGCGCGCCGAGGCCACAGCCCGCGCCGATAGCTGGATCGAAAAGGGAGTGCCCACCGATCTCGCCAGCGAGATCGCGCTTCTGCCCCTGCTGTCGCTGGTACCGGACATCGCCTCTGTCTCACGTGAAACATCCGCGTCACTGGAGGCGACGATCGAAACCTATTTCGGCATCACCCGCCTGTTCGGAATCGGCCGGCTCGAGGCGGCCTTGCTGACCCTGCAGACCCCCGACTACTACGAGACCCTGGCTCTGGATCGCGCCGCCAGCGAAATCACCGGAGCCCGGCGATCGCTGACTGCGGCGGCCCTGCGGCAGCAGGGCGGCGCTGGCGGGGACGCCGCCGGTGTCTGGGCCGAAAGTCGGCGCGGCGCCGTCGATCGCATCGCCGGCCAGATCGCTGCGCTGGCGGGGACCGGCGAGACCTCCGTCGCGCGGCTCACCGTCGCGGCGGGGCTGTTGTCGGATCTTGCGGGATAGCGGGCGGCCACCTGACAGAGGCGGCGCCCGGACCCAGGCTCCATCCCCGGCTATTTTTTCTTGCCGTCGCTCTTTTCCTGCGGCGCGAACTTGCCCGGCACGGTGGCCGGGGCCACGGCCTTCGCCTTGTCCGCCTTCGGCTTGCGGGTTTCCTTGTTGCTGCGCATTTGACCCTTGGCCATGTTCGATTCCCTCAAGGCATCCTGATTGATGCGAACCGCAGACTAGCACGCACCTGCCGACCATGGGCAGCAATCGCGCCGATCAAGATGGATTGCGCTGGCGCCATGGCTCGGTGCATGGCTGTTTGGAATGCCGACCGACGAGGCCCCGGATGATTCCAGCAAGCGACTCCCCACCCTATCGCATGCCCCTTCGCCACCGGCCCGTCTGGGGCTGGATGGCCTTCGATTTCGCCGCCCAGCCCTTCTTCACCGTCATCATCACCTTCGTCTTCGGCCCCTATTTCGTCTCGCAACTCGCCCCCGACCCCGCTACCGGTCAAGCCTGGTGGAGCGGCGCTGTAGCGGTCACCGGCATCGTCGTCGCGCTGCTGTCGCCGTTTCTCGGGTCGATCGCCGACCGCGCCGGTCCACGCAAACCATGGATCGCAAGCTTCGCCGTCGTGCAGATCGGCGCCCTCACCCTCTTGTGGTTCGCCGCCCCCGGCTCGCCGCTCGTCCTCGTCGCCCTCCTGATCGTTCTGGCGCAGATTGCCGCCGAGTTCTCGATCGTCTTCAACGACGCGATGATTCCCCGGCTGGTCCACCGCGATTCGATCGGCCGCGTCTCCAACATCGCCTGGGGCCTCGGCTATGCCGGCGGCATCACCTTCCTGTTCTTCACCCTTGCCTTCCTCGCCGGCTCGCCCGCGACCGGCCGCACGATCCTCGGTCTCCAGCCGCTGTTCGGCCTTGACCCGGCCGCCGGGGAAGGCGCCCGCGCGACGGGTCCCCTGGCGGCGCTGTGGTATCTCGTTTTCGTTCTGCCGATGTTTCTTTTCACCCCCGACCGTCCGAAGGCCGAGCCGATCACCGTCGCCGCGCGGGACGGTCTCAAGGATCTGCTGGCGACCTGGCGCGAAATACGCACGCGGCCGGCGCTGTTCCGCTTCCTGATCGCCCGGATGATCTATCAGGACGGCGTCAGCGCCCTGCTCGTCCTCGGCGGGGCCTTCGCGGCCGGCATGTTCGGCTGGTCGATCACCGAAAGCGGCCTGTTCGGCATCATCCTCAACGTCACCGCGATCCTCGGCTGCCTCGGCGCCAGCGTTCTCGACGCCAGGCTCGGCTCGAAGGCGGTGATCACCGCCTCGATCCTCTGCCTGATCGTGGCGACCATCGGAATTGTCTCGACCGCCCCCGCTTTCACCGCCTTCGGACTGGTCGTCTTCGCGCCGTCCGATGCGACCGGCCTGTTCGCGACCGCGGCGGAGAAGAGCTACATCGGCTGGGGGCTGTTGATCGGTCTCGCCTTCGGACCGGTGCAGGCCTCGTCGCGGTCCTGGCTCGCCCAATCGGTGACGGCGGACGAGGCCGGGCGCTATTTCGGCTTCTACGCGTTCACCGGGCGGGCGACATCGTTCCTGGCGACGGGCGCGGTGGCGACCTTAACCGCCATCGCGGCGGCGCTCACCGATCCGGTGACCGCCTCGCGCATCGGCATGTCGGCGATTATCCTCTTTCTGATTGTCGGCCTGGCGCTGCTGGGACGGACACAGGGGCCGAGACGCAGCGAGACAAGACGGTTGCCATTAGCCTGATTTAGATCTATTTTTGGGACTATATTTCATATTAATTCCACGATGGGTTGATCCAGCCATGCAGAAGCTCTCCGCTGACTTGGCCGTCAGTGTGTCCGACCTGAAGCGCAGTCCCAGCGCGGTCCTCGATCAGGCCGGGGGAATTCCGGTCGCCATTCTCAACCATAACAGGGTCATGGCCTACATGGTGCCGGCCGCGTTCTACGAGCGTCTTGTCGAGCAGCTGGACGATATGGCGCTCGCCGAAATCCCGCGGAATCGGGCTGACGAAGTCCCGGTGTCTGTCGATCTGAATGACCTATAGGCTGGAGTTTCTTCCTTCGGCACTGAAGGAATGGAAGAAGCTCGGCTTCACTGTAAAAGAGCAATTCAAGGCCAAGCTGGCCGAACGACTGGAAGCGCTGAAGGTGGCGGCATCGGCTTTGGCCGGGATGCCTGCTCACTTCAAGATCAAGCTCCGCTCTTCCGGCTATCGAATGGTCTATCGGGTCGACGACGGTCGCATCGTGGTCATTGTGGTGGCAGTGGGCAAACGCGACAAGGCCGGCGTCTATCGCAAGGCGAAGGCGCGGTAAGTCAAACCCGCACCATCAATGGCGGAAGTGGCGCATCCCGGTCAGCACCATGGCGATGTCGTTGTCGTCAGCGGCACGGATCACCTCGTCGTCGCGCATCGAACCGCCCGGCTGGATGACCGCCGTCGCGCCCGCCGCGACAGCGGAGAGCAGCCCGTCCGCGAAGGGGAAGAACGCGTCCGACGCGACCGCCGAACCGCGCGTCAACGGCTCGGCGAGACCCAGCGCCTGGGCGGCGTCCTCGGCCTTGCGCGCGGCGATCCGGGCCGAATCCACCCGGCTCATCTGGCCGGCGCCGATGCCGACGGTGGCGCCGTCCCTGGCATAGACGATAGCGTTGGATTTGACGTGCTTGGCGACCCGGAAAGCGAATTTCAGGTCGGCAAGCTCGGCGGCGCTCGGGGCCCGCTTCGTCACCACCTTGAGGTCGAGATCGTCGACCACGCCGGCATCGCGCGATTGCACCAAGAGCCCGCCCGCGACCGACTTCACGAAGCGCCCGGCGGCGCGCGGGTCGGGCAGGCCGCCAGTCAGCAGCAGGCGAAGATTCTTCTTGGCCGCGATGATCGCCATGGCGTCGGGGTCCGCGTCGGGGGCGATGATCACTTCGGTAAAGACCTGGACGATCGCTTCGGCCGCGGCCCGGTCGAGGCGGCGGTTGAGCGCGACGATGCCACCGAAGGCCGAGACGGGATCGCAGGCCAGCGCCTGCCGATAGGCCGCCAGGAGGTCCGGCCCTTCCGCGACGCCGCACGGGTTGGCGTGCTTGATGATGGCGACGGCGGCGGTGCGATCCGGATCGAATTCACCGACCAGCTCGAAGGCGGCGTCGGTGTCGTTGATGTTGTTGTAGGAGAGCGCCTTGCCCTGCACCTGCCGGGCCGTGGCGACGCCGGGCCGCGCCTCGCCGGTCTTGTAGAAGCCCGCCGACTGATGCGGGTTTTCGCCATAGCGCAATTCCTCGGCGAGCATTCCAGCAAAGCTCGCGCGGCGCGGCATCGCGTCCTCCACCTCGCCGGCGAACCATTGCGAGACCGCCGCGTCGTAGGCGGCCGTGCGGCCGAAGGCGCGGGCCGCGAGCCGCCGCCTGAGGGCGAGGTCGGTCTCGCCCTGGTTAGCCTGCAGCACGGCAAGCAGCTCGCCATAATCGGCCGGATCGACGACGACGGTGACATAGCCGTGGTTCTTGGCACCGGCCCGGATCATCGCCGGGCCGCCGATGTCGACATTCTCGACGATGGTCGCGGCGTCCGCGCCGCCGGCCAGCGTCGCCTCGAACGGGTAGAGATTGACGACCAGAAGATCGATCCCGGCAATATCGTGAGTCCGCATCGCGTCGGCATGGGCGGGGTCGGCGCGAATCCCCAGAAGCCCGCCATGCACGCCCGGATGCAGCGTCTTCACCCGCCCGTCCATGATCTCCGGAAAGCCGGTGAGATCGGACACGTCGCGGACGGCGAGGCCGGTGGCTTCCAGCGCCTTGCGGGTGCCGCCGGTGGAGACGAGCTCGACGCCGAGCGCCGCGAGGCCCTTGGCCAGATCGTCCAGGCCGCTCTTGTCGGATACCGAGATGAGCGCCCGGCGGACGCGAACACGGTCGGGAACGGGTGTGACATTGGCCTTGACGGACATCGGCATTTCCTGCGCGGATCGGAAAGAGGGGTTTGGTCCCTGATACCGGGGCGAGGCCGCTGCGACAATGCCTCGGCGCGGACGTGTCGTCCTATGGCGTCAGCCGCGGCTCCTCGCCGTCCGCGCCTGGCGACGCCTTCGACAGCTCGGCGAGATCGTCGAGCGTGTTCGGCAAAACGCCGACAGCCCGATTCATGCCGCAGGACGCAAGCGCCAGGCCGATAATGGCAAGGAGGACGAGATGCTTCATCGGCATGAAGATGCGCCATCGCGGCATTTCGTCGAGTCGTGTTTTCGCTTTTCGCGTCTGTCGACGCCGCTCGCTTCTGGCGCCCCGACGCCCCGGCCGGTCAGCGCTCGCGCAGGAAGCGCCAGGCGATACCGTCGGAGTCCCGCGCGTCGAACGACACGACGAGCTGGAGCGTGCGGCGAGCCCCGCCGGCATCGGCAAAAAAGATCGAATCCTCGATCGCCAGCTCACCATCGGTCTCGAACAGCCAGCGCTGATCGCGAACGCTGAGCCGGACCCCGTCGCCCGCCGTTTCGACATTGACCCCCGGGTGAAGATGGAAGCGCGCGGTAGCGCTCAGTGCCGTCCCGGCGCTCCCATGCCCGCCCGCGGCCTCGAAACGGTCGGTGCCGTCCACCTGGTTTCCATCGGGTGACACGACGAGCCTGCGGCGATGCAGGAGACCGAAGCCGCGCGCATAGCCGTTATGGGTGGCGTCGAAACCGAGACCGGCGTCGCCCGGATCGGCCAGTGTCACGGCGGTGGGGCCAGGCACAAGCGGGGTTCCGAGAAACCGGTCGAGGCTGGCGGAGCGGGCGAAATGCGAGGAGGATCGGTCCGCCACCGTGACGGTCGAATGGGCGGCGGTGGAGCGCGAAAGCCGCCGCCAATCGGAGTCCTCGGTGGTCGGGCGACCGCAATTGACGACGATGCGGCTGGCCTCGCTCGACAGTTCGAAGGCGAGCGTCCCGGCATGGGCGTTGCTCGACACCGAGGTGTGCGCCGGGCAGCCCGTGTCGGCGATGACGGTGGTCCTGTCGGCCGTGATCCGGTGATAGCCCGACTGGCGCGCGTGGCTGATCGGCTCGCCCAGCGTCTCGTCGTAGCGCAGCAGCACGGTCATCAAATGGAGGTCGGAGACGCCGGCGCCGTTGAACAGCGCCAGCGTCCCGTCGCCATGGCGAAAGAAGCGGATCGCCGGCAGCATCCGGTCGATCGCCGAATAGAGGCCCTTCGGCAGCGCTTGACCCTGCCCAAGATAGGTCAGCCGCAGCGGAATCAGATCCGCCAGGATGCGGATGATCGTCGAGGGGTCGCGGGAAATATGTCCGCCATCGGGAAAGATCTGCCGGTCGAGTTCGTCGGACAGGGACTGCGCGGCGATCTTGACCCGCCCGCTGGCCGTCGGGAGACACAGCGAGGCAAAGGCGAGCGCCGTGCGCACGACGAGGCGCGGCATTCCCTCGGGCGCTTCCTGGGCGATCGCGCGCAGATAACGCGCCTGCGCCGACAGGCTTTTCATGAAACGGCGGTAAAAGCCCGGTTCGGCCCCGGTAAGCAGCAGATCGGCATGGGTGATCCAGGCGATGAGACGCCGCGCCGCGACCGCCGGCTCGAAGGCCGGGCCGCCGATCGTCTTGCCCTTGAGGCGGATCCAGTCGTCGACGAGCGCGCGGGCGTTCTGGGCCGCCAGCGCGTCACTGGCCGCCGCATGATGGCTCAGCCAGTCGAACCCATGCAGTTCGACCGAATAGGCGGCCGATGGCGGCGTCGACTGGAAAATCGAGGTGCGGCCGGGCTCGAGCAATTGTCCGGCGAAATGAAACCGCCCGGCATAGATCGCTTCGGCGATCATCGGGTCGCCGTGGCGCAGATTGGGCGGAAGCGCGATGAGTTTGCCGGATGTCCCTCCGGCGAAGCGCCAGCGGTGGATCGGGCCGGTGTGGAGTCGCCGCCGGACCCGGCGCCAAGCCTCCCGAAGCGTCAAAACCGCAAGCAGCGGATGATCCACCAAACCCGTCGACACTCCCGTACTCCAGCGCTATCGGATCGTTTCAGATGCGCTCACCGGTTTTCGGATCACGCGATGCGGCATTGCAGAGATTCACGGCGTTCCGCGCGTGTTCAACCAGGCGCGCACCGTTGTCACCATGGTCTCGCAGGCCAGCCGACGCCGGCCCGATGCCGGCGAGCGCGTAGCGACTGCTCGATACAACCGAGTTTCGCGCGATATGGTAAAGGCTTTGCTAAGGCGCGGAGGCAGGCGCGCCCGCCCGGATCACAGCCGCTTGAGCCGGGCCGCGTAAAACCCGTCGAGGCCGCCCTCGGGACCCTCGCCGGCCCCCAGCATCTCCGGCGTTGTCCGCAGATCGCCCTCAGGCGTCAGGGCGAATTCGAAGCCCGGCAGCTCCGCCGCCGTGACCGGATCGCGCGCGAAGTCCGGCCGCGCCGCGAGAAACGCCGCGACCACATCCTCGCCTTCCGCTCGGTCGAGCGAACAATTGGAAAACACCAGCTGGCCCCCCGGCGCCAGGAGCCGCGCCGACTCGCCGAGCAGGCGCGCCTGGACGGCCGCGAGCTTGTCGACCTCGGCGGCGTCCTTGGTGTAGCCGACATCGGGATGGCGGCGGATCGTTCCGGTCGAGGAACAGGGCGCGTCGAGCAGGATCGCGTCGAACAGCGGGTCGGGTTCGTAGGCCGACAGATCGGCGACGACCGTCTCGGCCTCGAGCGACAGGCGCGCCAGATTCTCTTTCAGCCGCTTCATCCGGTTGGCGTTGATGTCGAGCGCAGTGACCCGGCCGCCGGCGAGGATCAACTGGGCAGTCTTGCCTCCCGGCGCCGCGCAGACATCGGCAACGCGCTTGCCGGAGAGATCGCCGAACAACTTCGCCGGCAGCGCGGCGGCGGCGTCCTGCACCCACCATTCGCCGGTGGCGAAGCCGGGAAGGTCGGTCACTGGGCCGTCGAAGCTACCGAGCCGGACCGTGCCGGAGGTCAGCGCGACACCGCCGAGACGCTCCGCCCAGGAAGCGGGATCGCCCTTCACCGAAAGATCCAGCGACGCCGGCGACAGATGGGCCAGCGCGATCGCGTCGGCGCGGGCCGCCCCATAGGTCGCGACGAGCCGGCGCATCAGCCATTCCGGCATGTTCTCGCCAGGCTTGGCGACCACGCGCAGCGTCTCCTTTTCCCGCGACAGGCGGCGCAGCACGGCATTGATCATGCCGGAAAAGCGCTGGCTGCGGGAATCGACGCCGGAGGACGCAACGGCGAGATCGACAGCCGCGGAATCCGGCACGTCGAGAAACAGGATCTGCGCCGCCCCGACATGCAGGATGTGCTTCAGCGCCGCGGCGTTCGGCGGCAACGGCCGGTCGAGGCAAGCGTCGAGCGCCCGGTCGATCGTGCCGCGAAAGCGCAGGGCCGTCAGGATGATCGCCTTGACCAGACTCTGGTCGCGCCGTTCCAGCGCGCGAAAGCCCGAATGACCGCCCTTGGCGTCGAGAAGGCCGTCGGCGGAGGTCTTGGCGTCGACGATGGCCGACAACAGCTTGGCCGCCACCAAGCGCGCGCCGAGGCCCGGCCTGTCGCCGGCCGAATAGCCATCCGGCACGAAGGCATCGGGTCCGGCGGCGATCCGGGGCTGACCCGCCCTGTCGGCCGCGACCGGCGCCTTGCCCGGCAGGGGGCGCTTGCGCGGCGCCGAGCGGGATGCGTCGAAATTGCCGCCGCGACGGGGCTTGCGGCCGTCCGACCCGGCGCTCAACCCCAGGGACCCTTGCGCGGGCCGCCGGGCGGCGTCTTGTGCGACCGGTTCCACGGCCCCGACGCCTGATCGTCATGCGCGACCGGCTTGGCCGACGTGCCGGCGACGAAGCCCGCGCCGCCGCCGCCGCACATTTCGACCGCCATCTGCCGCAGGGCGGCGATACGGTTGCCGGTATCCGGGTGGGTCGAGAACAGATTGTCCATGCGCTGGCCTGACAAGGGGTTGATGATGAACATGTGCGCCGTCGCCGGGTTGCGCTCGGCGTCCTCGTTGACGATGCGACCGGCGGAACTGGCGATCTTGCCGAGCGCCGAGGCCAGCCAGTCGGGATTGCCGCAGATCTCGGCGCCGCGCCGGTCGGCCGAATATTCGCGGGTGCGGCTGATCGCCATCTGCACCAGCATCGCGGCGAGCGGCGCAACGATAATCGCCGCGATCACGCCGATGAAGCCGAGCGGATTGTTGTTGTTGCGGTTGCCGCCGAAGAAGAAGGCGAAATTGCCGAGCATCGAGATCGCGCCGGCAAGGGTCGCGGTGATCGTCATGATCAGCGTATCGCGGTTCTGCACATGGGCGAGCTCATGCGCCATCACGGCCGCGACCTCTTCCGAGGTCAGTTGCTCGAGCAGACCCGTGGTCGCCGCGACGGCGGCGTTATCGGGGTTGCGGCCGGTGGCAAAGGCGTTCGGCTGCGGGTTCTGGATGACGTAGACCTTCGGCATTGGCAGGCCGGCATTGCCGGCGAGGCCCTGGACGATGCGATGGAATTCCGGCGCCGTGCGCGCGTCGACTTCCTTCGCACGGTGCATCTTCAGCACCATCTTGTCGGCGTTCCAATAGGCGAAGAGATTCATCCCCGCCGCGATGACGAAGGCGATCATCATGCCGGCGCGGCCGCCGACCAGAAGCCCCAGCCCCATGAAAAGGGCGGTCATGAAGGCGATCAGCATCGCCGTCTTGATCATGTTCATGGGACGGTCCCACCCCGCTGCTCACGACGCGGTCGATCCGCGTCCTACCGCCAGCAAATCTGGTGATTGCAGGTCGCCGCCGCAATGTCGATCACAGCGGGGGCGTTTCAGCCGCTCCGGGCGATGACCATCGTGGTCACTCGCCGGCCGCAGTGGGCAATTGCCGAGCGGCTCCCTATCTTGCCGGCACCGACCGCCGACCAGGATCATCCTGCCAATGACCGATTCCGAAACTTCAGACTCCCCGCAAGCCGCCGCGACCGAAGGGCCGGCCGAGCCGGACCGGACGGACGCGCCGACCGACCATCGTCCCCTCTCGCCCGCCGCCCGGCGCGCGCTTGCCGAGGCCGAAGCGCGGCGCCGCGATCGCAACGCAGAGGCGATCGATCCGGCCGGCCGGCCGACGGAGCTGAATGGCCGCGACGGCCCGGAACCGGTCCGCTACGGCGATTGGGAGAAAAACGGGCTGATCTCCGATTTCTGATTCCCGCGCTCCAAGCGGGAAAAGCAGCCGCACCCCGCATTCCAGATTGACGGCGACAAATGCGTATCAGCTTATGGTTGTGGGCACCTTATCCTAACGGAAACCACGCCATTCACGGCTTCGCGTCTCGCGGGGATGAGGCGACACCGTGATCAACCCATGACGTGCTGCGGGGGCAGATTGACTTCTTCGAGATCCGATATAGGAATAATATCCGCAACGCAGATGATTCGGATCGCCCGCTGACGTGAGATACCTTACCCATACCCTTTTCGGTTGCATTGCCTCCCTGCTCGCGTTTGGGGCAGCGACCGGCGCCGCCGAGACCGGCGATGCGTATCTGCGCGAGATCGCCGGGCCGGTAGAGGCGCGCGTGATCAAGGTACGCGACGGCGATACGATTATGGTCGAGGCATTCATCTGGCCGATGCAGTCCGTCCATGTCGCGGTTCGCCTGCGCGGGATCGACGCCCCGGAACATCGCGGCGGTTGCACGGCGGAGAAGGCTGCGGCGCAGGTTGCGACCGATAGGCTCAAGCAGTTGGTCGGCGGCGGAAACGTCACGTTGACCGTCATTTCCGGCGACAAATATTTCGGCCGCGTGCTGGCCAGCCTGTCGGCGTCGGACGGCAGCGACGTCGCCGACCGGTTGCTGCGCGAGGGTCTCGTCGCCCGCTACGAGGGCGGCAAGCGGCGCGACTGGTGCAACGGCGCTGTGCTGGGCGGTCTCGCGCCAGCGGCACCTGGGATATCGGGTACCGGATAGGCGGGTTTGCGCTGCGGGCCGTTAAAGCGTCGGGATGTCCGCAACGCGAGTTGCCGCCCGCCCATACTCCGCGCTAAACCCTGAAAAGCGGTGTTCATACCGGTTTCACGTGAAACGGAGAGGCCGGTCGATGACGGGCGAAGCCAGACTCGAAGCCATCGTCCGCCAGGCGATCACCGCTTTCCAGCCGAAGATCGCCGTCCGGCTGTGGACCGGAGAACGCATCGGTCCCGCGGACGGACCGGCGCTCGCCCTGAACGATCCCGCCGCGATCGCTCGCCTGGCGATCCGCCCGACGATCGCCACCGCCGTCGAATTGTGGATGGCCAAGGCTGTCGATATCGAGGACGGCACGATCTTCGATATCGCCGCCGCGCGTTCCGACATCCGCACCAAGGACGCGCTGAAGAAGCTCGACAAGTTGCGGATCGCCGCTGCGCTGCCGGCGCTTTACACTCTGGCGCGCAAGGGCGCGAAGACTGCCAGAACGGCACCCCAAGCGGGCGACGGCGCAGGCGCCAGCGGCTCGTCCATGGCGGCGATCCAGTTCCATTACGACATCTCCAACGATTTCTACCGCCTCTTCCTCGACGAGCGGATGCTGTATTCCTGTGCCTATTTCGACGGCTGGCACGACGACATCGACAAGGCGCAGTTCGACAAGCTGGAGATGATCTGCCGCAAGCTGCGGCTGAAACCGGGCGAACGGCTGCTCGACATCGGCTGCGGCTGGGGCGCGCTGCTCATTCACGCCGCGGAGAATTATGGGATCACCGGCCACGGCGTGACGCTGAGCCAGGCCCAATACGATCTGGCCCGCGAGCGCGTCGCTGCAAAGGGGCTGGGCGATTGTATCACGATCGAACTCAAGCCCTTCCAGGAGGTGAGCGGAGCCTTCGACAAGATCGCCTCGATCGGCATGTTCGAACATGTCGGCTGGGCCCATCACGACGCCTATTTCAGTGCCGTGCGCAAACTCCTGCGGCCGAACGGGCTCTATCTCCACCACGCCATCACCCGGCCGGCCAAGGCCACCGCCAAGGCATTTCGCAAAGGCACGAAGGAATATGCGGCGATCATCCGCTACATTTTTCCCGGCGCCGAACTCGACCATGTCGGCCACTCCGCGCAAAAGCTGGAGGCGCACCGTTTCGAGGTCCACGACGTCGAGAACTGGCGCGAGCATTATGGCCGCACCTGCCGGCTCTGGCACGACCGCCTGAGCGCCAATATGGAAGAAGCGTCGCGGATCGCCGGCGAGCCCCGCGCCCGGCTGTGGCTGCTCTATCTCGCCGGCGTCTCACTGGGTTTCAGCCGGGGCGGCCTGCTGATCTACCAGACACTCGCCTCGCGGAGGGCCAAGGGACCGGCCGAACTGCCCCCGACCCGGCGCGACCTTTATCGCTAGGCCGATTTCCCGCGCGCGGCGACGGCGAAAACGCCCAGTCGGGCGTCTCCCCGACAAAATTGATCGGCTAACTTAGTTTCTTTTGGAACCTCTCCTGCCGTGGATCATTCTTTCGTGATCACCAATGGGAGTAAAATCGATGAGAAACACTCTCTACACGGCACTTCTGGCCGGCGTCGTCATGCCCTTCGCGGCCTTCGCGCAGGATGCCACCACGCCGCCCCCAACCGATACCCCGCCGGCTGTCGAAGCGCCGGCCGACGCAACCGCGCCAGCCGATTCAGCGGCTCCGGCGGAGGGAACGGACGCGACCACCGGCGACGCCGCCGCGCCTGCCGAGGGCGAGCCGATGTCCCGGGACGATGCGACCACCATGCCGGACTCAGGCGCGGCCGCCCCTGCGGATATGCCCGCTACGACCAACACCGAGGCAGCGCCCGCTGACACCACGGCGATGGACACGGCCACTTCAACCGACGCGACCATGGCTGACGGTCCCTTCGTCGTCGTCCCCCCGACCGGCGCTTGGCGCGTTGAGGACCTGAATGGCAAGGACGTCTACGATACGGCCGGCGAAAGCATCGGATCGATCACCGACGTGCTCGTCTCGGAGCAGGGCGAAGTAATCGCGGTGCTCGTCGGTGTCGGCGGCTTCCTCGGCATCGGCCGGAAGGACGTGGCGGTTGCGATGGACGCGCTCGAATTCGGTCCGGGCAAGACCGAAGGCCTTCCCAAGAAGGCCGACATCGAGGCCGCCGCTCCCGCTCCTGTCGATCCGGCTGCCGGCGGCGCGGCGACGGGTGTCGATCCGGCGGCCGGTGGCGCCGCTCAGCCAGCCCCTGAGCCGCAGACTCCGGTCGTCGGTGAGGATAATCTGCCGGATCGGATCGTGCTGAACGTTTCGCGTGAGCAGCTCGAGGCCGCGCCAGCCTATGGCGAGCCGGAAGAGGCGGAAGCCGCCGAGGAGGCTGCGCCCGATGCGGGGATGGCTCCGGCCGACGGCACGACACCGGCACCGCAATAAGCGCACGAGCGCGCAAGCGGATTCGTCCGGCTGTCATTGCCGCCCGTCCCGGTTTGCGCCGGGGCGGGTTTTTTTCCTGGCCGGGCCTGGGAGGAGCGCCCGCCCATGCAAAAGGCCGCTCCCTGTTGCCAGGAAGCGGCCCCGTGACTCTCGTATACCGGGGGTCCTTCGACCGTTACCCGGACCCGACTGTCTCAAGTGAAGCGAGAAGACTGCTCCATCGCTTGACCGAGACATTGAGACCCAACCGGCATCTGGAAATCACTCAACATTGGATCACCTCCTTTCGCTTCGTTAAACACCCGGCAAGTATGCGGGCATAAAACAGGCAAGGCAAGACGGTGGCGTTTTTCGCGCCAGCCTGACGCAAGTCGCCACCGTCGCGCGCTCCATCTCAACCCTTGCGGTTCTCCCGATTTTCCACCAGATCGTCGACCACAGCGGGATCGGCAAGCGTCGAGGTGTCGCCGAGCGCGCCGAAATCGTCCTCGGCGATCTTGCGCAGGATCCGCCGCATGATCTTGCCCGACCGGGTCTTCGGCAGGCCCGGCGCGAACTGGATCTTGTCCGGCGAGGCGATCGGCCCGATCTCCTCGCGGACATGGCCGACGAGCTCTTTCTTGAGATCGTCGGAAGGCTGTTGCCCCTCCATCAAGGTGACGTAGCAATAGATGCCCTGGCCCTTGATGTCGTGCGGGTAGCCGACCACCGCCGCCTCGGAGACCTTCGGATGCGAGACCAGTGCCGACTCGACCTCGGCCGTGCCCATGCGATGGCCCGAAACGTTGATGACGTCGTCGACGCGGCCGGTGATCCACCAATAGCCGTCGGCGTCGCACTTCGCCCCGTCGCCGGTGAAGTATTTGCCCTTGTAGGTCGAGAAATAGGTCTGCTCGAAGCGGTCGTGATCGCCGTAGATCGTGCGCATCTGGCCGGGCCAGGAATCGGTGATGCAGAGATTGCCTTCGGCCACGCCCTCCAGCGCCGTGCCGTCATTGTCGACGAGCTGCGGAATGACGCCAAAGAACGGCCGCGTTGCCGAGCCGGGCTTGAGGTCGGTCGCGCCCGGCAGCGGCGTGATCATGATGCCGCCAGTCTCGGTCTGCCACCAGGTATCGACGATCGGCGAGCGCTCGTCGCCGACGACCCGGTAATACCAGTTCCACGCCTCCGGATTGATCGGTTCGCCGACGCTGCCGAGTACCTTGAGGCTCTTGCGTGACGTCTTGGTCACCTTGTCGTCGCCCGCGCCCATCAGCGCCCGGATCGCCGTCGGCGCGGTGTAGAAGATATTGACCTTGTGCTTGTCGATGACCTGCCAGAATCGCGAGGTATCCGGATAGTTCGGTACGCCCTCGAACATCAGCGTCGTCGCGCCGTTGGCGAGCGGCCCGTAGACGATATAGCTGTGGCCGGTCACCCAGCCGACATCGGCCGTACACCAGTAGATGTCGCCGTCATGGTAGTCGAAGACGTATTCATGCGTCATCGCGGCATAGACGAGATAGCCGCCGGTCGTATGAAGGACGCCCTTCGGTTTGCCGGTCGAGCCGGAGGTATAAAGGATGAACAGCGGGTCCTCGGCGCCCATCTCCTCCGGCGGACAGTCGGTGGACGCTGTCTCGCGCGCCTCGTGCCACCAGACGTCGCGGCCCTCGGTCCAGGGCACATCGGCGCCGGTGCGCCGCACGACCAGCACCGTCTTGACGGAATGGCCGGCCTTTGCGGCGATCTCGCAAGCCCGGTCGGCGTTCTTCTTGAGCGGCACCGTGCGCCCGCCGCGCAGGCCCTCGTCGGCGGTGATCAAGACGTCCGAGGTGGCGCCGTCCAGCCGGCCGGCCAGCGCGTCCGGCGAAAACCCGCCGAACACCACCGAATGGACCGCGCCGATCCGCGCCGAGGCGAGCATCGCATAGGCCGCCTCCGGGATCATCGGCATGTAGATCGTCACCCGGTCGCCCTTCTTCACGCCCCGCGCCTTCAGCGCGTTGGCCATGCGGCAAACCTCCTCATGCAGTTCGCGATAGGTGATCGCCTTCGATTCGGAGGGATCGTCCCCCTCCCAGAGGATGGCCGTCTGGTTGCCGCGCTTGTCCAGATGCCGATCGATGCAGTTGGCCGCGACGTTGAGCGTCCCGTCCTCGAACCAGCGAATGTCGATCTTGCCCGGCGCAAAAGAAGTGTTCTTCACCTTGGTGAAGGGCGTCATCCAGTCGAGACGCTTGCCGTGCTCGCCCCAGAAGCCGTCCGGATCCTCGATGCTGCGGCGATACCAGGCCTGATAATCCTCGTTCGTGAGCTTCGCGCGGGCTTTCCATTCGTCCTTGACGTGGATGATGTTCATGCTTCGCCTCCCGTATCGTCCCGGCGGTCCCCCGCCTCCGAGAGGCAACTTAGGGTGAAACCGCGCGGACGGTCCAGCCGCGCGCGGTAAGACTTTCGAGGTGCGCGCCGCCGGCTGCAGGTTCAGGAGGCCTCGACCGTGTATCCGCCGAGCGTATCCTTCACATAGAGGTCTTCCACCATGGTCTTGACGATGGCGACGAAGGGCACCGCGAGCGCCACGCCCATGAGGCCAAACAGCAGACCGAAAACCAGTTGCGATCCAAGCGTGAGGGCTGGGGGTAGGGCGGTCGCCCACCGTTGTGCCATCGGCTGGGTCACATTGCTCTCGACACCCTGGATGACGACGTAGACGATGAGACCGTAGAGAGCCATCTGCGGGCTGTCGGCAAAGCCCGCCAGCACGATGACGACGCCCGCCACGAAGGGGCCGAGTGTCGGCACGAAAGCCAAAAGCCCGGCCTGCAGCGCCAGCAGGAAGGCGTTCGGCATGCCGATGGCCCACAGGCCGAGGAGCGAGACGACGAAAACAGTCGCCATGGAGATGGCTTGCCCGGCCAGCCACATGGTCAACTGATGTGCGCTGTTGCACAGCGTTTCCGTGATGCGCGCGCGCCGTGGCTTGGGGAACAGGCTGACGATGCCGCGCCGGTAGAGATCCGGCTGCCAGGACACGAAGATCGCGATGAACACCACGATGAAGGCGTTGCCGAGGCCGCCGAGGATGGCGTAGGCGGCGCGCGAGGCGGAGGAAAAGAGGCCGGAGGCGCTGGGCAGGAGGGTCCCCAGCCCCGGTTCATCCGACGGCCTTCCGTCGGAGAAACCATATTCCTGAAGAAGCTCCGCAAGGCGATCGACCTGCCCGGCCACGAGTTGGAGGAGATCGTTGAACTGCTGGACGATCACCACGCCGCCCCAGACAAAGCCGGCCGTGATCAGCAGCAACAACATGAGATAGGCGACCAGCAGTCCGACCCTTCGCGGAACGCCGACATATCGCAGGCCGGAGGCGATGCCGGTGAACGTCGAGGCAAGCACCAGACCGGCCAAGATCAGGAAAAAGGCCAGCGAAGCGGTCCAGAATACGAACAGCGCGGTTCCGACTGCCGCGACAATTCCGGCGGCAATCACGGTCCGGCGAACAAAGGCCGCCTCGCTAGACGTCTCGGCCACGCTATTGCCTCCTCAAACGGTCCTACCGTTTCATGCAAAGACGGCAGCGGCGGAAGGGTTCCGCTCCAGGGCGGCGAATTGATTGACCGTCCAACCAGCCAGACACCGGCGGCTTGCTATCCTTGCCGGCCCGCCGGGCGAAGACCCCTCAGCCGTAATCCCGCTCGCCGAAGATCGCTGAACCGACGCGCACCGAGGTCGCGCCGAAGGCAATCGCCGCCTCGAAATCGCCGGACATGCCCATCGACAGCTTGGCGACACCCGCCTCGGCGGCGATCTTGGCCAGCAGCGCGAAATGCGGGCCGGGATTTTCGTCGGCCGGCGGAATGCACATCAGCCCCTCGATCGTGAGACCGTGCTCATTGCGGCAACGCGCGACGAAGACCGCCGCCTCGCCCGGCGCGATGCCGGCCTTTTGTGGCTCTTCGCCGGTGTTGACCTGGACATAGAGGCGCGGATGCCGGTCCTGCTTGACGGCCTCCTTGGCGATCGCCGCGGCGATCTTTTCCCGGTCGACGCTCTCGATGACGTCGAACAACGCCACCGCCTCGCCGGCCTTGTTCGACTGCAACGGGCCGATCAGCCGCAATTCGATGTCGGGGAAGCGTTCGCGCAAGGGCGGCCACTTGGCCTTGGCCTCCTGCACCTTGTTTTCGCCGAAAATCCGCTGGCCGGCGGCGATCCCCGGCAGGATCGCGTCTGCGTCATAGGTCTTGGAAACCGCCACGAGATCGACCGCACGCTCGGGCCGACCCGCGTCCTTCGTCGCCGTGGCGATCCGTTCGCACACCGCCCGGTAGCGTTCGCCTGTCGTGTCGACCATACCCAACCTTTTTGCTGCTTCGGTAGCATTCAGCGGCGATTTTGCCGCGATTCGGCGAAATCTCGCCGGTTCGTGTTGAACGGGACGCGAACAACGGAGTAAGTCAAGCCGCATTGCCCACGCCCGACGGCCCCAGATGGCCGCGCCAGGATATCGACCCGCCGCATGTCATCAGAACGCTACAACCCCCGCGCATCCGAACCCCGCTGGCAAAAGGCCTGGGACGAGGCAAAGCTCTTCGAGACCCGCACCGACGCCGGCGGCGAGACCTATTACGTCCTCGAGATGTTCCCCTATCCCTCCGGCCGCATCCATATGGGCCATGTGCGCAACTATGCCATGGGCGACGTAGTGGCGCGCTACAAGCGGGCGAAGGGCTTCAACGTCCTGCATCCGATGGGCTGGGACGCCTTCGGCATGCCGGCCGAGAACGCCGCGATGCAGAACAAGGTGCATCCGCGCGAATGGACCTATCAGAACATCGCGACCATGCGCGGCCAGCTCAAGTCGATGGGCCTGTCACTGGACTGGTCGCGGGAATTCGCCACCTGCGACGTCGATTATTATCACCGCCAGCAGATGCTGTTCCTCGACTTCCTGGAGCATGGTCTCGCCTATCGCAAGAAGTCGAAGGTCAATTGGGACCCGGTCGACCAGACGGTGCTGGCCAACGAGCAGGTGATCGACGGCAAGGGCTGGCGCTCCGGCGCCGAGGTCGAGAGCCGCGAGCTCACCCAGTGGTTCTTCAAGATCACCGACTATGCCGACGATCTCCTGGCCGCCCTCGACACCCTGCCCGGCTGGCCGGAAAAGGTCCGGCTGATGCAGAGGAACTGGATCGGGCGCTCCGAGGGCCTGCTGGTGCGCTGGGCGCTCGACCCGGCGACCGCGCCTGCGGCTCACAAGGACGTCACCGTCTTCACCACCCGTCCCGATACGCTGTTCGGCGCCTCCTTCATGGCGGTGGCCCCCGATCATCCGCTGGCGACCGCTGCGGCGAAGGACGATCCGGACGTCCAGGCCTTCATCACCGCGTGCCGGCGACAGGGTACCACCGCCGAGGCTCTCGAAACCGCCGAGAAGAAGGGCATTCCGACCGGCTTCACCGTCACTCATCCCTTCGACGAGACATGGCAGCTGCCAGTCTATGTCGCCAATTTCGTGCTGATGGACTACGGCACCGGCGCGATCTTCGGCTGCCCGGCGCATGATCAGCGCGACCTCGACTTCGCCCGGAAATATGATCTGCCGGTGCAAGCGGTGGTGCTGCCGCCGGACGCCGATCCCGCGCGCTTTACGATCGGTACCGAGGCCTATGTCGACGATGGAACGATCTTCCATTCGCGCTTCCTCGACGGCCTCTCGCCCGACGCCGCCTTCGAGGCGGTGGCCGCAAAGCTCGAGGCGACCGACCTGTTCGGGACGCCGCAGGCCGAGCGCCAGGTCAATTTCCGCCTGCGTGACTGGGGCATCTCGCGCCAGCGCTACTGGGGCTGTCCGATCCCCGTGCTGCATTGCGAGGCTTGCGGCGTCGTGCCGGAGGCCAAGGCAAACCTTCCCGTCAAGCTTCCCGACGACATCGATTTCGACAAGCCAGGCAATCCGCTCGACCGGCACCCGACCTGGCGTGACGCCACCTGTCCGCAATGCGGCGGCGCGGCGCGGCGCGAGACCGACACGATGGACACCTTCGTCGATTCCTCGTGGTATTTCGCGCGCTTCACCGCGCCCCATGCCGACGCGCCGACCGACCCGCAGGCCGCCAATGCCTGGCTGCCGGTCGACCAGTATATCGGCGGCATCGAGCACGCGATCCTGCATCTTCTCTATTCGCGCTTCTTCGTCCGGGCGATGCGGGCTTGCGGCCATCTGGCGCTCGACGAGCCGTTCAAAGGCCTGTTCACGCAAGGCATGGTGGTCCACGAAACCTATCGCGAGGGCCGCGAATGGGTGCCCCCGGCCGACGTGGCGATTGCGGAGAACGAGACCGGCCGCGTCGCAACCCGAATCGCGACCGGCGCGCGACTGGAAATCGGCGGCATCGAAAAGATGTCGAAGTCGAAGAAGAACGTTGTCGATCCGGACGACATCATCGCCTCCTACGGCGCCGACACGGCGCGCTGGTTCATGCTGTCGGATTCGCCCCCCGACCGCGACGTCATCTGGACGGAGGCCGGCGTCGAGGGCGCCCATCGCTTCGTGCAGCGGCTGTGGCGTCTGGTCGCCGACACCGCGCCTCGGCTTGCCGGGGCGCCCGAGCAAGGCTCCGGCGACGACGAATCCGTCCTGGCGATCCGCCGCGCGGCGCACCGCACAGCGGCGGGCGTTGCCGACGACATCGAGCGTCTGGCCTTCAACAAGGCGGTGGCGCGGATCTACGAACTGGTCAACACGCTCGCCGCGTCCCTTCCCAAGATTTCCAAGGACAGCAATCCGGCCCTGAGGGGTGCGGCGCGCGAGGCACTGTCGATCCTCGTCCGCCTGATCGCGCCGATGATGCCGCATCTCGCCGAAGCGTGCTGGGCCGAATTGGGCGAAGCGGGACTTGTGGCCGCCGCATCCTGGCCGAGCGTCGAGCCGGCGCTGTTGCGCGACGATACGGTCACGCTGCCCGTCCAGATCAACGGCAAGAAGCGCGGCGACTTGACCATGCCGGCTACGGCCGGCAAACCTGACGTGGAGCAAGCGGCGCTGGCACTCGACTTCGTCCAGTCGGCGCTGGCCGGCAATGCGCCGAAGCGTATCGTGGTCGTCCCCGGGAGAATCGTGAATGTCGTCCTCTGATCCGCTTCGACCCCGCGCCCTTGTCGCTGTCGGCCTTGCCCTCGCGGTCCTGGCTCTTCCGGCCTGCACCGCCCGCCCGCTTTATGCGTCGGCTGATAATTCGGGTCTGCTTGAACCCGGCGGCGCCTTGGCGGCGCTACGTGGCCGTATCGCGGTGTCCGAAGCCAATTCGCGCACCGACCAGATCGTCCGCAACGCCCTCCTGTCGCGCCTGAACCAGGGAACGCGGGTCGCCCAGCCGCTCTACGAGGTCCGCCTCACCGTCACCGGCGGCGAAACCGGCATCGCCATCGAATCGGGAGGCGCGCTCAGCTCCGCCCTTTACCGCATGACCGCGCGATATCAGCTTGTCCGACTGTCGGACAATCAGGTTGTCGACACGGCCAGCCGCACGACAACTGTCCCGTTCGATCGGACCGCGCAGCTTTATCAAACTCAGCGCGCACTCATCAACGCGCGCCAGCAGGCGGGCGAGGACGTCGCGGCCCAGCTCGAAATCGCGCTGGTGCGCGCGCTCGAAAAGGCCGGCGTCTGACGGCAACGTCCTGGCAAGGCGTCCGATAATGAACGACATTGGCGCGACAGATCGCAAGGACGGACGCGGATAATGGCGCAAAAGAAGGCGGGCGAGGTCGAGGCGTTCCTCTCGCGTCCCGATTTTTCGTTTCCGGTCATCCTGCTTTACGGCCCCGACCCGGGTCTCGTCGCCGAACGCTCCGCCAAGATTGCCGAGATGTCCGGCGTCGACCGCAACGACCCCTTCGCAGCGGTGACGCTGGCGGCCGACGAGTTGGAAAAGGATATTGGCCGGCTCTATGACGAGGCCCGGACCGTGTCGCTGTTCGGCGGCCGCCGTCTCATTCGGGTGCGTGGCGCCGGCGCCGGCAAGGGCCTGGCGGAAGCGGTCGGCGATCTCGCCGCTTCGCCGCTCGAAGGCGCCCTCGTCATCGTCGAAGCCGGCGACCTCAAGAAGAGCGCCGCGCTTCGCAACAACGTCGAGCGTGGGCGATTTGCCATGGCGCTGCCCTGTTACCAGGACGAGGGCAGGGCGATCGACAAGATGATCGACGAGGAACTTGGTCAAAGCGGGCTGTCGATCGACCGGGAGGCGCGCGACGAACTGCGCGCCCGCCTCGGAGCCAATCGTCTTGCCTCGCGCGGCGAGGTCCGCAAGCTCTGTCTCTACGCTTTGGGCGCGCCGTCGGTGACCGAGGCGGACGTCCGGGCCGTCGTCGGCGACGTTTCGGCGGATACGCTGGAAGAGACCATCGATGCCGCGGCGAGCGGCAACGTCAAGCGCCTGCCGCATCTCATCGACCGGCTGGTGTCGGCCGGCACCGCCACCTTCCAGTTGCACCAGAATCTGCTGCGCTATTTCCAGCAGTTGCAGACCATGCGCGAGATGGTCGAACGCGGCGGCGAGCCGATCGGGCGCGTGGTCGAGCGGCGACGGCCGCATTTCCGGCGCAAGGCGGCTCTCGAGGCCGCGTTGGCGGCCTGGCCGCTGGAAGAAATCACCACCATTCTCCAGCGGATCGAGCGGGACATCTTGTCGAGTCGCAAGGAAGGCGGACTCGCCTTGACGATAACGCAGAAAACCCTGCTCGACATCGCCGTGGAGGCGGCCCATCTGCGCGCCCAGATCGGCCGCGCCTGACCTCAAGCCAGACGACCCCGCCCAGGGCGGGGTCGAACGCCGTCCTTTGTTTCACGTGAGTCGTGCAACCAACCCGAATGCAGTGGCTCAGAGCCCCCGCACCCGCGGCTGTTGTGCAACCCGGCGTTGTGCCCGCGTCTGCAACAGACCACAGATCTCGTCGAGCTGCTCAAGATCGGCATAATCGATGCGGATCGATCCGCGCTCGCCATCGACGCGAATTTCCACTGTCATACCGAGCGCCTGCGCCAGAAGATTCTCCAGCGCCACGACATCGGCATCGCGCTCGGCAGCCGCCTTGCGCTTACCTTTGCGCGCGGGCTTGGCCGGCCGGTTGTCCAACGTCTCGGTGGGTTTGCGGGCGAGATCCTCCGCCTCGCGCACACTCAAGCCGCGCGACACGATTTCATTCGCCAGCGCGAGCGGATCGTCGGCGGTCACGACGGTCCGCGCCGCGCCGGGCGACAGCGTGCCGGCGACCACCATGCCGCGCACTTCCTCCGGCAATTTCAGCAACCGGAGCGTGTTGGCGACATGGCTGCGGCTCTTGCCGAGCACATCGGCGAGATCGGACTGGGTGTAGCCGTGTTCATCGATCAGCGTCTCGTAGGCCTGAGCCTCTTCGACCGCGTTGAGATCGGCGCGCTGGACGTTTTCGATGATCGCGATTTCCAGCGATTGACGATCGCCGATGTCGCGCAGCACGACCGGAACCTCGCTGAGCCCGGCGGCCCGGGCGGCGCGCCAGCGCCGTTCACCGGCGACGATCTCGAACGATTCCGGCTGGCCCGGCTTCGGACGCAGCAGCAATGGCTGGACGACGCCATGATTCTTGATCGAGGCGGCAAGATCCTTGAGATCGGCCTCGTCAAAGCGGCGGCGCGGATTATTGGGGTTGGGCGAGATCCTGTCCAGGGCGACGAAGCGCTCGGCCGGAATCGCGGCCGGCGCGGCCTCAGATCCGCCATAGCCCGGCATCGGCCGCGGGGGCACGACGCCGCCGGTCCCGATCAGCGAGGCGAGGCCGCGTCCCAGCCGCTGCCGCGATTTGTCTTCGTTCATCCTCGTCTCCCCGCCTTTATCGGTCCGGTCTCCGCGAAAATCCGCCCTGGGAGGCGACCCGCCATCGCACGCGCCGTCACGCGGCCACCAATCGTCGCTCGCGCTGAAGGATTTCCGAGGCCAGGCGGATATAGGCCTGACTGCCCGGACATTTCATGTCGTAGAGAACCACGGGTTTACCGAAAGACGGCGCTTCCGATACCCGTA
This sequence comes from Aurantimonas sp. E1-2-R+4, assembly GCF_036549515.1. Taxonomy (NCBI): domain Bacteria; kingdom Pseudomonadati; phylum Pseudomonadota; class Alphaproteobacteria; order Hyphomicrobiales; family Aurantimonadaceae; genus Aurantimonas; species Aurantimonas sp. E1-2-R+4. Next base: position 56,763 of record NZ_JAZHLK010000010.1, read on the forward strand.
CATTGCGCGGGATGATCGTCTCGTAGACATGTTCGCCCATATAGGAGCGCACGTCCCGAACTACCTGCGCCGCCAGATTGTTACGCCCGTCATACATCGTCAGGACGATTCCGTGCAGCGCCAATGTCGGATTCAGCGTATCGCGAACCTGCTCGACGGTCTGCAGCAACTGGCTGAGACCTTCCAGCGCGAAGAACTCGCATTGCAGCGGCACCAGAATCGAATCCGCCGCCGCCATGGCGTTGATCGTCAGGAGATTCAGGGATGGTGGGCAATCGATCAGGACGAAATCGAACAGCGGCGTGTCGACCTGATGGAAATGCAGGGCGTCGCGCAGCCGGTAAGCCCGACCGGGCGCCCCGGAGATTTCCATTTCCAGGCCGAGGAGATCGAGCGTCGACGGGATGATCGACAGGCTCGGCACCGCTGTCGCCGTCGCCGCCTCGGTGATCGAGGCCGCCTCCATCAGCACGTCGTAGGAAGAGACGTCACGATCGTCCTTTTCGATCCCGAGCCCGGTCGAGGCATTGCCCTGCGGATCGAGATCGATGAGCAGCGTCCGCTTTCCGATCGCGGCAAGCGCGGTGGCGAGGTTGATGGCGGTCGTGGTCTTGCCGACACCGCCTTTTTGATTGGCTATGGTGATGATCCGCATCGGCTGCCCGCTTATCGCATCCATCGGTCGCCTCCCGCATCGTTACGATGGCTGCTCTCGCCAGCCCTCGCGGCTTGACCGAAGCCCCACCGGGTAGAGGGCCCGGCCCCGCGGGAGCATGGCGTAGCCTAACGCCGCGCGATGTTACCGATGTCGAGGATGACCGAACCATCCTCGAGGTTCGATCCATGCTTTACCACGGTGAATCGCCAATGGGCAGCCGCTTGGTTAATTTCCTGTTCATGACTGCGGCCCTTTTGAAAAAAGCACCGCGCCGACGTCCGGATATGAGGCGCCACCATCGCCAACAGCTCGGGGAGCGGCGCCAGGGCGCGCGCGGTCACCAGATCCGCCGCTGCCAGCGCCGCGCCGCAATCCTCGATTCTGGCGGCGTGAACCGTTCCGGCGAGGCCGAGCCCGCGCTGGACGGCGCGCAGAAAAGCGACTTTCTTGGCGTTGCTCTCGATCAGATCGACGCCGCCGCCTTGGTCCGCCCGCGCCGCGGCCACGACGAGACCAGGCAGACCTGCGCCGGACCCCAGGTCGACGCAGCGCTGAAACGGCGGCAGGAGGCGCTCCAGCACCAGCGAATCAGCGATGTGGCGTGACCAGACATCGCCGATCGTTGCCGGAGCGACGAGATTGATGTGCCGCTGCCAATCGGTCAGCAGGGCGACATATTGGTCCAGGCGCGCCAGCGTTTCACGTGAAACATCGTGGGTTTCGAGAAAATGAGCGCGGCCCTCCGCCTGTTGCGCCGCCACCTCGGCGGGCCGCGGCGCGGCTTTGCGCTTTGGTTTGGCCGCGGGCTGGCGCTCAGGCGGAATAGGCTTTCGCTCACGCCGCACGAACGACCTCGCTCCGCCGCATGGCGACGAGAATCAGAGCGAGAGCGGCCGGCGTCATCCCGTCGATCCGCTCCGCCTCGGCGATCGATGCCGGTCGGCGCGCGCTCAGCTTTTGCCGCAATTCGTTGGACAAGCCGATGAGAGCAGAAAAATCGAGGGCGTCCGGAATCGTCCGGTTCTCGTCCCGGCGCAGGCGCTCCTGATCCCGCCGCTGGCGATCCAGATAGACATCGTAGCCAGCTTCGATCTCGATCCGCTCACGGATTGGCCCACCGATATCCTTGAACTCCGGCCAGATGGCGGTCAGCCGGTCCAGATTGATCTCGGTTTGCGAGAGCAGCTGCCAGGCCGTACGCCGGCGCCCGTCCTGATTGACTGATAGCCCATGTCGCTGGGCTTCGGACGGCGTCAGCTGGGCCGCTTCCAGCAGCGCGCGCGCCTTGGCGAGCGCCGCCTCGCTTTCCTCAAAGGTTTGGCGGCGTTCCGCGTCGACGATGCCGAGCGACAGGCCGAGCGGCGTCAACCGGCGGTCGGCATTGTCGGCCCGGAGCGACAGGCGGAATTCGGCCCGCGAGGTGAACATCCGATAGGGCTCGGACACCCCGGTGCGGGTGAGATCGTCGATCATTACGCCGATATAGGCGTCGGCCCGGCCGATACCGACGGGCTCCGCGCCGCCGGCCAGCCGCGCCGCATTGATCCCGGCCACGATCCCCTGCGCCGCGGCTTCCTCGTAGCCCGTCGTGCCGTTGATCTGGCCGGCGAGGAACAGGCCTTCGGCGCGCCGGACCGCAAGGTGGCGATCGAGCTCGCGCGGATCGACATGATCATATTCGATGGCGTAGCCAGGCTTCAGCACCGTCACCCGCTCTAACCCCGGAATCGAGCGCAGGAATTGCAACTGCACGTCCTCGGGCAGGGAGGTCGACACACCGTTCGGGTAGATCGTATCGTCGTCGAGCCCTTCCGGCTCGAGGAAGATCTGGTGGCCGTCGCGGTCGCCGAACTTGACGATCTTGTCCTCGATCGAGGGACAATAGCGCGGCCCCGCCCCCTCGATGCGGCCGGAATAGAGGGCCGAACGGCCAATATTCTCACGGATGATCCGGTGGGTTTCCGGCGTCGTCCGGGTAATCCCGCAATCGATCTGCCGGTTGGTGATCGCCTTGGTCAGATAAGAAAACGGAACCGGGTCGGCGTCCGGGCTCTGCCGGTCGAGCCCGCTCCAGTCGATCGTGCGGCCGTCGAGCCGCGCCGGCGTGCCGGTCTTCAGCCGGCCCAGCGTCAGGCCAAGCCGCTTCAGTGTTCCCGAAAGGCCCGTCGATGGGTCCTCGCCCATGCGCCCGGCCGGGATCGTCCGATCGCCGATATGGATCAGACCCGACAGGAATGTCCCGGTCGTCAGCACCACAGCCCGGCACTGGATGACGTGGCCGTCGCCAAAAACGACCCCTGTCACCCGGTTCCGCTCGTCCAGGACAAGGTCGGCGACATCGCCTTCGACCACGTCGAGATCGGCATGGGAGGCAATCGCCGCCTGCATCGCCTCGCGGTAGAGCCGCCGGTCGGCCTGAGTCCGGGGTCCGCGCACGGCTGGCCCCTTGCGCCGGTTGAGCAGCCGGAACTGGATGCCGGCCGCGTCGGCAACCCGGCCCATCAACCCGCCCAACGCGTCGATCTCGCACACGAGATGGCCCTTGCCGATGCCGCCGATCGCCGGATTGCAGCTCATCGCGCCGATCGTATCGAAGCGGTGGGTGACCAGCGCGGTTTGCGCGCCTGCCCGCGCCGAGGCGCTCGCTGCCTCGCAGCCGGCATGGCCGCCGCCAATGATGACGACGTCGTAGTCGGAGGCGGCGGCGGGGAGGGACGGATCGCGCATGGGTCTCGGATACCGGTTGAGCAGGGCGGTGGTGCCAACCGTGAAAACGGATTCGGCATCGACAGGCAAACCATTTTTTCAATGAAGCTAAGCCTATAAAGGCTCAATCGCTCGGAGACAACGCAAGCGGAAATGCGCCGACAGGCCCGCCTTTCCTCATTTGCCGATGCAGAACTCGGAAAAGATAACGTCCAGAAGGTCCTCGACGCCGACCTGGCCGGTCAGCGCGCCGAGACGGTTGCCGGCGCGCCGCAGGGTTTCCGCACCCACTTCCGGCGGCATGTCCGGCTTCGACACGAACTGTTCGAGAATGCGCAAGGCATCGGCGACCAGCTCCTTGTGACGGGTCCGCATCGGCACCGCCTCGTCGGGATCGCCGGCAGCTTCAGCCGCCAAGGCGGCGACACGCGCGACAAGGGCAGACATTCCCTCGCCGGTCTTGGTGGAAATGGCAAAGTCGAAGGCGAAATCGTCCCATTCGCCGCCAAACCGTGCCGCAAGACCCTGCGGCTCCGGCCGGTCGGCCTTGGTGCGAACGGTGAGGATATGCCTTTGCGGCCGGGACATCCCCGCCGCGTCGTCGTCCAGAGGCGCATCCGATGCGGCGAGCATCATCGGGTGTTTCACGTGAGTCAAAAGTTCCGAGAACCGTGCGAAGCGCCCATGTCCGGATTGGGTATCGACCAGCGCCAGGACCAGATCGGCCGAATCCATAACGGCCCGCGCCCGTTCGACGCCGATCGCTTCCACCGCATCAGAGGTATCGCGGATCCCGGCCGTGTCGGAGAAACGCACCGGGACGCCGTCGAGATCGAGGGTCGCCTCGATCACGTCGCGCGTCGTACCGGGAATTTCGGTGACGATCGCAACCTCCCGATCGGCCAGCGCATTGAGCAGGCTGGACTTTCCGGCGTTCGGCGCACCGACGATCGCCACCCGATAGCCTTCGCGCAGGATTTCGCCGCGGTCCGCCTTGGCGAGATGGGTCCGCATCTCATCGACGAGCGCCGCGATCTTCGCCGCCACGCCGCCGGCAACGTCGTCGCCCACATCCCCCTCGTCGGCGAAGTCGAACGAGGCTTCGATCATTGCTCGCGCTTGGGTCAGCCGCCGCATCCAGTCCTCGTAGATCGCGCGCAGCGCCCCACCCGCCTGCGCCACCGCCATGCGGCGCTGCGCCTCGGTCTCGGCCGAGATGAGATCGGCCAGCCCCTCGGCCTCGGTCAGGTCGATGCGGCCATTCTCGAAGGCGCGTCGGGTGAACTCGCCGGCAAGGGCGAGTCGCACGTCGGGAAGCGCCGTCGCAGCGTCGAGAAAGGCAGCGACGACCGCACGCCCACCATGCAGGTGAAACTCGGCGAGATCCTCGCCGGTGACGCTGCTCGGCGATGGAAAGAACAAGGCGATGCCTCGGTCGATGGTCGCGCCGGCCGCACCGCGGAACCGGCGAAGGCTGGCGCGGCGTTCATTCGGGATTCCGCCGGCAAGGCGCTCCATGACAATCCGCGCGGACGGTCCGCTGACGCGCACAACTGCGACGCCGGACGGCAGGGCGCCGGAGGACAGCGCGGCAATGGTATCGGAGGGGATCAAACGAGCGGCTCGGGGTTTTTCGGGATTGTCGAGGGGGACAAAACCAGCTTCCACCAGTGTTCGCAACCCGCAGGCGCCGAGACATTCCGAAGCGCGTTTTGGCGGTGACACACCATTGAACGGGAAGTCGCCCTCGAAATCGTCGAGAGCTTGCCTTAGGTTTCCGGGTTTGAGGGGCGAATCGACGGGATTTCCATGAGCGACGCGCGCGACAACCGGCTCGGCGATGCCGTCAGCCCGTATCTCCTGCAGCATCGGGACAACCCGGTCGATTGGCGGGAATGGTCCGACGCCACGCTGGCCGAGGCGCACGCGCTCGACCGGCCGATCCTCTTGTCGGTCGGCTACGCGGCCTGTCACTGGTGCCATGTCATGGCACATGAGAGTTTCGAGGACGCGGGCGTAGCGGCGGCGATGAACCGCGACTTCGTCAATGTGAAAGTGGATCGCGAAGAGCGGCCGGACATCGACCATCTCTACATGACCGCGCTGCAGGCGATGGGCGAACAGGGCGGCTGGCCGATGACCATGTTCCTGACGCCGGAGGGCCAGCCGTTCTTCGGCGGCACCTATTTTCCCAAGGACGCCCGCTATGGCCGTCCCGGCTTTGTCCAGGTGCTGGAGGCCATCGCCAAGGCCTGGCGCGAGAAGCGCGCGGATCTGACGACAAGTGCGGGCGCGATCTCCGGGCGGCTGAGCGAATTCCTGTCGCGTTCGGCGGCACCGGGACCGCTGGCCGACCTCGATCTGGCGGGCCCGGCGGAGCGCATCGGCCAGATGATCGATCCGGCCCAAGGCGGGCTTCGCGGCGCGCCGAAGTTTCCCAACGCGCCGTTTATGGAAATCCTGGCGCGGTCGGCTTTTGAGACCGGCTCCCCGGAACATCGCCAGGCCTTTCTCAAAACCGTCGGTGCGCTCTCGCTCGGTGGCATCTACGACCATCTCGGCGGCGGCCTGCATCGCTATTCGACTGACGACCGCTGGCTGGTGCCGCATTTCGAGAAGATGCTCTACGACAATGCCCAGTTCCTGCGTCATCTCGGCTGGGCCTACAGGATGACCGGCGACGACCTGTTTCGATCCCGTATCGACGAGACGATCGGCTGGCTTCGGCGTGAGATGCGTCTCGACGGCGGTGGGCTCGCGGCATCGCTCGATGCCGACAGTCCAAACGCCGACGGCCATTCGGAGGAGGGCGCCTTCTATGTCTGGTCGGCGGCTCAGATCGACGGTCTGCTCGGTGATCGCGCTGCGCCGTTCAAAGCCGCCTTCGACGTCGACGAGGCCGGCAACTGGGAGGGTCATTCGATCCTGCATCGCGTGCATCCAGGTGCCGCGTCGAGTGACCCGGACTTTGCCGCAGAACGCCAGATTCTCCTCGAGAAAAGAGCCGACCGGCCTCGGCCCGGCCGCGACGACAAGGTGCTCGCCGACTGGAACGGTCTGATGATCCGGGCACTGGCCGAAATCGGTGGCGCTTTCGGGAACGACGATGCGCTGGCCCTGGCGGGCGATGCCTTCGATTTCGTCGTCCAGGAAATGATCGTCGACGGTCGCCTGCGCCATGCCGCGCGAGCCGGACGAACGACCGGTCTGGCGCTGTCCTCTGACTATGGCGCCTTGATCCAGGCCGCGGTCGCGTTGTTCGCGGCAACCCTCGACGCGCGTTATCTCGATCGCGCCCGCTGGTTCGCCGACGAGCTCGAACGCTGGCACACCGATAGCGACGGCGGACATTATCTGAACGCTTCCGACGCCTCGGATGTCATGATTCGCCTGCGCGGCGACCAGGACGACGCGATTCCCGGCGGCACCGCGCTTGTCATCGAAGGGCTTGCGATGCTCGCCCAGGCCAGCGGCGCGATCGAGATCGGCGAACGCGCCGAGCGGGCGGCCCTGCTAGCCGCCGGGCGCGTCGGCCAGGAAGCCACCGGCTTTCCCGGCATTGTCGCGGCCACGGGCCGGCTACGCCGCGGCAGCGAACTCTGCGTGATCGGCATGCCAGACGATCCGGGATTCCCCGAGATGCTCGCAAAGGCGCATCACAGCGTCGACCTCGATCGCCTCGATCTGATCCTGGCCGATCCCGATCGGCTGCCGGAGCAACTACCGACCGCCGCGATGCGGCCCTTGCGCCGGCCGGCCGCCTATTTGTGCGAGGGTCGCGTCTGTCGGCCGCCGGTCTACGATGACGCGGCGCTGGCGAAAGCGTTGAGCGGCGACAGCGATTAATACGAGGGCTCCGCTGGCGCGGTCTATGTCACCCGGCCGACGGTCGCACCGGTAGCACTGCGCAATTGCAGCGGCACTACCTCGAAGACGTGCCGCGGCGTCCCCGCGGCGGCCCAGACGGTGGCGTGCTGGAACAAATCCTCATCCATCAGTGTGGCAAGCTTGCTTGAGGCCCCCAGCGGCGAGACACCGCCGATGGCAAAGCCGGTCGCCTGACGGACGAAGTCGGCGTCGGGCCGCTCGAGCGCCTCGCCGAAATGAGCCGCCATCGAAGCCTCGTCGACCCGGTTGGCCCCCGACACCAGCAGCAGATAGGCTTGGCCGGTCGCGGCGCCCCTAAACACCAGGGATTTGACGATCTGGCCGACACTGGCGCCGACGGCCTCCGCTGCTTCCTGCGCGGAGCGGGCCGATTTCGCGGTTTCCACGACGGCAATCTTGAGGCCCTTGGCCTCGGCATCGGCCTCGACCCGCGCCACCGCGTCCGGTTTCTCTGTCATCCCCGATCCCTCCCCGGTTGCTCGCTGCAGGCTTCCCCTTCCGTGCCGTCGCAGTCAAGCCGAGGCTCAGCGCAACGAAAAACGGCGGCCCGAAAGGACCGCCGTTTCACGTGAGTCACGCCATTCGCGTCCGGCGGACAGGAACGCGATCAGGTATTCATCGAATCGAAGAAATCGGCGTTGCTCTTGGTCTGCTTGAGCTTGTCGTTCAGGAATTCGATCGCGTCGGTCGTGCCCATTGGCGACAGGATCCGGCGCAGGACGAAAATCTTCTGCAGATCGCCCTTCGGGACCAGCAAGTCTTCCTTACGGGTGCCGGACTTCAGGATGTCCATCGCCGGGTAGATACGCTTGTCGGCGACCTTGCGGTCGAGGACGATCTCCGAGTTGCCGGTGCCCTTGAATTCTTCGAAGATCACCTCGTCCATGCGGCTGCCGGTATCGATCAGCGCCGTCGCGATGATGGTCAGCGAGCCACCCTCCTCGATATTGCGCGCCGCGCCGAAGAAGCGTTTCGGCCGCTGCAGGGCGTTGGCGTCGACGCCGCCGGTCAGCACCTTGCCCGACGAGGGAACGGTGGTGTTGTAGGCGCGGCCGAGGCGGGTGATCGAATCCAGGAGGATGACGACGTCGCGGCCGTGTTCGACCAGGCGCTTGGCCTTTTCGATCACCATTTCGGCGACCTGGACGTGGCGCTGCGCCGGCTCGTCGAAGGTCGACGACACCACCTCGCCCTTCACCGAACGCTGCATGTCGGTCACTTCCTCGGGCCGCTCATCGATCAACAGAACGATCAGATAGCATTCCGGATGGTTCGCGGTAATCGAATGGGCGATGTTTTGCAGAAGTACCGTCTTGCCGGTACGCGGCTGCGCGACGATCAACGCGCGCTGGCCCTTGCCGAGCGGCGCGACGAGATCGATGACCCGGGCCGACATATCCTTCTTGGAGGTTGGATCGTCGAGCTCCATCTTGAACCGCTCGGTCGGATAGAGCGGCGTCAGATTGTCGAAGTGGCTCTTGTGGCGGATTTTCTCGGGATCGTCGAAATTGATCGTGTTGACCTTGAGCAGCGCGAAATAGCGCTCGCCGTCCTTGGGACTGCGGATCGGTCCCTCGACCGTATCGCCGGTCTTCAGCTGGAATTTGCGGATCTGCGATGGCGAAACATAGATGTCGTCCGGGCCTGGCAAGTAATTTGCCTCGGGCGAACGCAGAAAAGCGAAGCCATCCTGGAGAATTTCGACGACGCCCTCGCCGATGATTTCGACTTCCTGGGCCGCGAGTTGCTTGAGGATCGCGAACAGCAACTCCTGCTTGCGCAGAACGGAGGCGTTCTCGACCTCGTTCTCTTCGGCAAACGCGATCAATTCGGGTGCGCTTTTGTTCTTCAGGTCCTGAAGTTTCATTCGGAAATAGGCTCTTTTGGGGTTCGTGCCGACGGATCGCGTCGAAACAGATGAAGGCGACAATGGGGAAACGCTGGGGGCCGGAAACGCTAAACGGTTCTGCGGCAGGGACGAGGCGACCACAAACGGTCACGCTACGCCCGAGAAAGGCGGGATAGTCCTGTGTGATATAGCGGTGGTTGCGAGACCGCGCAAGAGGCGCGTTGGCGCCCCACGCGAAAGCCTCCTATCGCGGTTACCGCCCCGTTTCACAACCGCCGGTCGCGGTCGTCTAATCTTGCCTGTCGAACCCGAGCGCTTCAAGGGCGTGACTCACAACCGCTTCGGGCGGGACGCCGACGGATACCGTCACGCCATCCTCGTCGGCTTGCAGCGGTTCCAGATCGTCGAACTGCGACTGGAGCAGCGATTTCGGCATGTAGTGGCCAGTGCGGCGACCGATGCGCTCGCCGACACTATCCTGATCAGCAATGAGCGAGACGAAGCGCACGTTCGGGGTCGCCTCGCGCAGAACATCCCGATAGCGCCGTTTCAAGGCCGAGCAGGCGACAACGCTCGAAACGCCATGGCTGGCCTGATCGGCGATCCAGTCGCGAATGGCCGACAACCAAGGCGCCCGGTCGTCATCGTTCAACGGCTCGCCAGATTCCATCTTGGCGATGTTCTGGGCCGAGTGAAACTCGTCCGCCTCGGCGAAGGGCCAGCCAAGACGTTCCGCAAGCAGCTTTGCCGTCGTGGTCTTGCCGACGCCCGACGGACCCATGACCACAAGAGCGGTCGTTTTTTGATCCATCTGCCCGGCTTCCTCTCCTCCAAGCTGTCGTCAGCGATTAGAACGGCTTCACCACGACCAGAATGATGATCAAGATCAGGATGACCGCCGGCACTTCGTTCATCAGCCGCCAGAACTTGCCGGATTTGGTGTTCGCGTCCCGCTCGAACCGCTTGAACGAGGCGGACAGATAGCCGTGCAGGCCGGACATCACCAGGACGAGGGCGATCTTGGCATGAATCCAGCCGCCCTGGAACTCGAACACCTTCCAGGCGAGCCACAGGCCGAGCACCCAGGTCAGGATCATCGAAGGCGTCATGATGCCCTTGAGCAGCCGCCGTTCCATCACCTTGAAGGTCTCGGACTGGGGCGTGCCCGGTCCCGCTTCCGCGTGGTAGACGAATAGCCGCGGCAGATAGAGCATGCCGGCCATCCAGGCGATGATGACGAAGATGTGGAGCGCCTTGATCCAGAGCTGCCATTCGACCGGCACCAGGACGAACAGGGCTGCGACAAGCGCCAGTGCGACGACAGCGACGACGGCGGTCCGCCCGCCATTGGCCGACTTCGTCGCGGACTTGCTCGATGGTGGGGTGTTCTGGTTCATGGCTTGGTGGTCCTGATGCGATCGAGAAGGGCTTCGACATGGGCGATCGGCGCCTCGGGCGTGATGCCGTGGCCGAGATTGAAGATCAACGGCCCATCACCGAGGTTGTCGAGAATCCGGTCGACGCCGTCTTCCAGCGCCTTGCCGCCGGCGATCAGCCGCAGCGGGTCGAGATTGCCCTGGATGGCGCCAGCTTTCTGCAATTCCTTCGCCTGCGACACCGGCACCGACCAATCGAGGCCGACCGCATCGACGCCGGTCTTTTCACGATAGGTGTTCAAAAGCGATCCCGCGCCCTTGGCGAAGCCGATGATCTTCGCGCCCGGCACCGCGGCACGGACCTTTTCCACCATCCGGGCAACTGGCCGCACGGCATAGGCTTCGAACGACGCCTCGTCGAGAACGCCGGCCCAGGAATCGAAGATCTGGACGCAGTCGGCACCCGCCTGCAACTGGCGGATCAGGTAGTCGGCGCTCATCTCCGCCAGCAGATACAGCAGCGTCTCCATCTCGGCCGGGTTGCGATAGGCGAACAACCGCGCCGGGGCCTGATCCGGCGTCCCATGGCCGGCGATCATATAGGTCGCCACGGTCCAGGGCGCGCCGCAAAAGCCGATCAGCGTCGTCTCGTCGGGCAGTTCCTGGCGTAGCCGACCGACCGTCGCGATCACCGGGGCCAGATGAGTCTCGCCGCGCGATGGATCGAGATTAGCGATCTCGTCGGGGCGGATCGGCGTCAGCTTCGGGCCTTCGCCCTGGACGAAATGTAGACCGCGATCAAGCGCGTCCGGGATCACGAGAATGTCGGAAAACAGGATCGCCGCGTCGAAGCCGAAGCGCCGGATCGGCTGCAAGGTGACCTCGGTCGCAAGATCCGGATTGTAGCAGAGATCGAGGAACCCTCCGGCCTTTTCCCGGGTTGCTCGATATTCGGGAAGGTAGCGGCCGGCCTGTCTCATGAGCCACACTGGAGGGGGAAAGACGCTTTCGCCTTCCAGGACCCGGACGAGCTTGCGCTTCTGCATCAGGTTTGGGCTCCTAATAAAAAAGAAAGATTTCAAGAGAAATCGTTATTTTGATTCTATGAGTCGGTGGATAGCCGGAATTCACAAGCGGCGGTAGATGGCGGCCGTTTCACGCTCGTCCACAGCCCGAATGAGCGGTTTTGGCCCAACGGTGTGAGAAACGTTAAACTTTTAACCAATCCGCCAAATTCGTCAGGATGTTAGCGAGGCACGCGCGTTGCCGAAAACCTGTCCAAGAGCTGTGGAAAGCATGGGATGAACCTGCATCGTCCACAAATGTCCGTTCGGACGCCCACAGGCCGTGCATCGTCGCCGATTGTGGACGAAAGCCGACTTATGCGCCTCGGCCGGGATCGGCACAGAGGCGCGCCGGCTTAACTCTTCCTTAACCCACAGGCCCGGCGGATTTCCGGGGGTGGAGGCCGCCGGCCCCTTGCGAAGCGATGGCGAATCGAGTCCCGAGCGACGCCAATGGCGTTTCGGCCCTTGAGGCGCTATCAAGCCTCTCGGGCGTGAAGAAACGGTTAAAATGGGGACAAAATGGCCAAGGGCATCGTGCTCGCCTCCGGCAGCATACACCGCAAGGAACTCCTCAAGAACGCCGGGATCGACTTCACCGTCGAGCCGAGCGAGCTCGACGAGCGGGCGGTCGAGGCACCGCTGCTGCAATCGGGTGCCGGACCTGAAGACGTCGCCGCGATCCTCGCCGAGGCCAAGGCCACCGACGTTTCGGCCCGCCATCCGGGCGAGATCGTCATAGGCGCCGACCAGACCCTCTCGCTCGACGACGAGATCTTCTACAAGCCGGCCAATATGGAAGAGGCGCGGCGCACGCTCCTGAAACTCTCCGGGCGCACCCATACACTGAACAGCGCCGTCGTCCTGGTCGAGGACGGCGTGGTCACCTGGCGGCACGTCGCCATCGCTGCCATTACCCTCCGCCAACTCGATCCGGGTTTTATCGGGCGCTATCTCGCCGCCGCTGGCCAGAAGGCGACGACCAGCGTCGGCGCCTATCAGATCGAGAAGGAGGGCATTCAGTTGATGGAGCGGATCGAGGGCGACTATTTCACCATCATCGGCCTGCCGCTGCTGCCGCTCTTGAAAGAGCTGCGCGTACGGGGCGAGATCGATGGCTGATAGCGAGTCGGAGTGGACGCCGAGTCCTTACGTCAGCGGCGCGGACCGCCCGCGCGGTGAAGGCTCGATCTTCGATCCGAGCGATGTCCAGACGATCCCTGACGGCCCCAAGGCCTTCGTCACCGGCTGGCCGGTGTGGCATTCGCGCTCGCCGATGATCCATCAGAGTTGGCTCGCCGAATTCGGCCTTGCCGGTTCCTATAGCCGCGTCGGCGTGCCGCCAGAGGAGATCGCCGAATTCCTGAAGAGCCTACGCAAGAACGGCTTTGTCGGCGGCAATGTGACGATCCCGCACAAGCTCGCCGCCTTTGCCGCCGCCACGCGCCGGGACGCGGCGGCCGAGGCGATCGGCGCGGTGAACACGCTGTGGTTTGAAAAATCCGGCCGGCTCGTCGGCGGCAATACCGACGCCTATGGGTTCGCGGCCAATCTCGACGAGCGGCTGCCCGGCTGGGCCGACGCCGAGACGGCGGTGGTGCTCGGTGCCGGCGGCGCGGCACGGGCCGTGATCTTCGCGCTGTTGAAACGCGGCGTCAAATCCGTGCGGATCGTCAACCGCACCCTCGAGCGGGCCGAGGAACTGGCGGCGCGTTTCGGCCCCGGCGTCAGCGGCCATGGCGAGGCGGAGCGGGAGGCACAGCTGAAGGCCGCCGATCTTCTGGTCAACACCGTACCGATTCCGGCCAGTGACCCCGACGATGAGACGCCGGACTGGTTCGCGCCGAAGCTGCCGGACCTTGCCGCCTTGCCCGATCACGCGCTGGTCACCGACATCGTCTATGTGCCGCTCAAAACGCCGATATTGCAGGCGGCCGAGGCGCGTGGCCTTCGCCATGCCGACGGGCTCGGCATGCTCCTGCATCAGGCGGTGCCGGGCTTCGAGCGCTGGTTCGGCCGGCGCCCGGCGGTCGGCGAGGCGCTGCGCGCCAAGATCATCCGCGACATCGACAGCGGGGTCTGACGGCGATGCGAGGCCATCACGGACTGGGCGAGCGATGATCGTCCTCGGCCTCACCGGCTCGATTGGCATGGGCAAGTCGACCGCCGCCGCCATGTTCGCCGACGAGGGCGTGCCGGTGCATGATGCCGACGCTGCGGTGCATCGGCTTTATGCCGGCCGTGCCGCGCCGCTGATCGAGGCAGAATTTCCGGGAACGGTCATTGACGGCATCGTCGATCGCCAGCTTTTGGGCGCGGAAGTGCTGAACGATCCCGACGCGCTGAAACGGCTGGAAGCAATCGTCCACCCGCTGGTGCGGGCCGAGGAACAGGCGTTTCTCGCCGCCGCGCGGAAAACCGGCGCGCCTCTCGCCCTGCTCGATATTCCGTTGCTCTACGAGACCGGCGCCGAGACCCGCTGCGACAAGATCGTGGTGGTCAGCGCACCGGCGGCGATCCAGCGCGAACGGGTGCTGCGTCGGCCCGGCATGAACGAGGAAAAGTTCGCGGCGATCCTGGCCAAACAGGTGCCGGACGCCGAGAAACGCGCCCGCGCCGATTTCGTCATCGACACCGGCGGCGGCTTCGACGCCACCCGCGCGGCGGTGAAGGTGGTGGTGACGGAACTGGGCGCGGCGTCGAGTACACAGGCCCGATCGAAAAAAGAGTCCGACGTCAGGGAATAAGTCCGCGCCAGCGCTGTTGTCCTGGAGGTAAGCCGAACCCAAGCACCCTCAAGGAGACTCCCATGCGCATGCGATCCCTGCTTCTCGCCGCAGCGACCCTGTCCCTCGCCGTCCCGTTGGCCCATGCCGGAGACTATGCCGGCGGCGCCATCAAATCGATGGAGACCGACAAGGGCGAGATCCTGACCAACGCCGACGGAATGACCCTCTACACCTTCGACAAGGACACCAAGGGCGTCACCAACTGCTATGACGACTGCGCGACGAAGTGGCCGCCGGCGATGGCGGCGGATGATGCGTCGGCCGACGGCGACTACTCCCTGGTCGAACGCAAGGACGGCGGCAAGCAATGGGCCTATGACGGCATGCCGCTCTATCTGTGGCAGAACGACAAGGCGCCGGGCGAGACGACGGGCGACGGCGTCGGCGGAGTCTGGCACGTCGTCCTGGAGAACTAGTCGCAGCGATGTCCCGGTTCCTGGACGAGATGGAGACATGCGTGCCGGCGTTGCGACGCTACGCGCGGGCGCTCACGCACAATCCCGATCTCGCCGACGATCTCGTCCAGGACTGCCTCGAACGAGCGATCCGCAAGGGCCATCTGTGGAAGCCCTCGGGGCCGTTGCGGGCCTGGCTGTTTCGCGTCCTGCTGAACGTTTATCGCAACGATCTGCGGCGCCGCCGCAGGGCGCCCGATCCCATTCCCTTCGAAAACCTGCCAAGCGAGCCGCGGGCGGCGAATGTCCAGCCGGGTCGGCTGGCGCTGGCCGAGACGGCCAGGGCCATGCAGGAATTGCCGTCGGACCAGCGTGAGGCGTTGCTGCTGGTTGCCGTCGAAGAGTTGAGCTACGCCGACGCGGCGGCCGTGCTCGCTATCCCGATCGGCACGCTGATGTCGCGTCTCGGACGGGCCCGCGCGACCCTGCGCCAGATGACGCAAGCCGACGCACCGATGCTGAGGACCGTGAAATGAGCCGCGACGACGCGACGATCACCAAGGACGACCTGCAGGCCTTTGCCGACGGCGTTCTGGACGCGCGGCGCCGGGCCGAGGTCGAGCGGTATCTCGCGGACCAGCCTGCCGCTGCCCGGGAGGTCGCGGATTGGCAACAGCAAAACCAGGCGCTGCGAGCCTTGTATGGTCATGTGGCGAGCGAGTCCGTTCCGGCGCGGCTGTCGGTTCACCGCATCGTCCACGATCGCAAGCGCCCGGCCCGCAACTGGTCGGGCATGGCCGCGGCCGCCGTCCTGATCCTGGCGATTGGTGGCGCGGGCGGCTGGTATGGCCGCGATGTCCTCACTGTCGCCTCGCCCGCGCCCCTGTCGCTCGCCGGCGAGGCCGAGCAGGCCCATGCCCTTTACGCCACCGAAGTCCTCCACCCGGTGGAAGTGAGGGCCGACGAGAAAACGCACCTCGGAGCATGGCTGTCCAAGCGGCTCGATCGCGCCCTCACCGTGCCCGACCTGCGAACGATGGGTCTCGACCTTGTCGGCGGCCGGCTGTTGCCGTCGCAAGAAGGGCCGGCCGCGCAATTCATGTATGAGGACTCGGCGGGCGGCCGCGTGACGCTCTACATCGTGCCGGCTGAGAACGCGCGGGAGACCTCGTTTCGCTATTCGGCGGCCGGCCGCCTGAAATCGCTGGTGTGGACGGCCGAGGGGATCAGTTGCGCGCTGGTGGGCGCTCTGCCCCAGGACCGGCTTCGGGGCATCGCCAAGCTCGCCTACCGGCAATTGGGATAGGCTGGAGCGCGCTGCGCCAAGGTCGCGGTGGGGTCAGTGTCAGTGCGCTGGTTGCGCGCGTTGGGCGGGTATGAGTGGATACGGTCATAAGCATCTGGCCAGCGCTCATTGCTGAGATCAACGTCGTCGCTTACCATTTTGAAAACCGGCGCCGCTTGACCGGAGAGGCGTACGTTGATCGCATCAATCTGCGGACTTGTTGATTTATTAGGCGCAGAGTGAAGAGATCGAAGGCTACCCCGGCTGCCTGCGCTGAGTTAAGTTTCGTCAATGATAGAAGATTTGACCGCCATCGCGGATGACATGACCGACCTACTTCCGCTGTTCGTCGATGGCGGGAATATTTCGGGTCTCATTCTCCCAACAGAGCATTCCGCGACTTTCAAAGCCCGTGCCGTTGAAGCGAAGTCTATGCTCGACGAGGAACTCGGCTACACCAACCCATTCTCGATGAGCTTACTCCGCGCGGTGAATTCCCGCGCTGGCGGTTTCGTCGGCGGACCCTCCTACGCGTCGGTCGAAGAGGCATCGAAGATCGTCCGGGCAGCAGTTCGCGCGATCGAGCGCAAACGAATGCGGCCACCGCCACCACCACTAGGCGCTAAGCCCTATGTCGATCCAGCGCGCATTCTCGCGCTCCAAGCGATTGGAAACGGAAAGTGGGATTTTTCGCGGCTCGTGGAGCTCTGCCGTGAAATCAATGTGGCTGCGGCCAACCGTTGCCACATGTCAACGGCGATGCTCCTGCGCACAATCCTCAATCACGTGCCGCCGGTGCTTGGCTTCAACTCCTTCGCAGAAGTGGCAAACAACTATGGAGGTCAGAAGTCCTTCAAGGCCTCGGTGCAGCGCCTCGAAGGTTCACTCCGTAACATTGCTGACATGCACCTTCACTCCCAGATTAGATCACGCGAGGACGTGCCGACGGCCGTACAGGTAGATTTCGCAGCCGACCTGGATGTTCTCATTGGTGAGGTGACTCGGGTGGGTGGCGCGGGATAGGCGTGAACGGTCCGATCCCCGGAGCCGTCTGCTTTTTCCATAGGTCGAGGAACGATAGCTTATATGTAACCGCGGACTTCCTAGGAACATAAAAAGAACATGTACTTAACCCGGTGGATACCGGCCACTGCCTCCACCCCGCCCCTTGCCTCTTCCGCTCCGCTGCATGACAACAGCCCAAAGCGGGGGCTGGCATGCGGGAAATCGTCTTCGACACCGAAACCACGGGTCTCGACCCGGAGGTCGAGCGGGTGATCGAGATTGGCGGCGTCGAGTTGTGGAACCACATCCCGACCGGCAAGAGCTATCACACCTTCGTCCGCCCGGCCGGCCGCAAGATCGATCCCGGCGCCTTCGACGTCCACGGCATTTCCGACGAGTTCCTGGCCGACAAGCGGCTGTTCGAGGAAATCGCCGAGGAGTTCCTCGAGTTTTTTGCCGGCGCCCGGCTGATCGCCCACAACGCCGCCTTCGACACACGGTTTCTCAACGCCGAGCTGAAGCGCATCGGCCAGCCGCCGATCGACGCCTCACGCGTCATCGACACGCTGCCGATGGCGCGGCGCAAGTTCCCGATGGCGCCGGCAACGCTCGACGCGCTCTGCTCGCGCTTTTCGATCGACACCAGCCGCCGCGACAAGCACGGGGCGCTCTTGGATTCGGAGCTTCTCGCCGAGGTCTATATCGAGCTGATCGGTGGCCGCCAGGCGGCGCTGGGACTGGCGGTGGAGCTCGATACGGCCGGCGACGGGACGGATGGCGATTTCGGCCGGATCGAGCCGCGGCCGGTGCCGCTGCCGCCCCGGCTGACGGCGGAGGAGGCCGCGCGCCACCGCGCCTTCGTCGCGACGATGGGTGAGGAGGCGCTGTGGTGGCGGTTTCTGGAGCGCCCGCAGGCGGCAGCGACGACCGACGCCTGATCGCGCCGGCTCACAATTCTGGTTATCAAAACGCCGGCGGCATCGGGCGATGCCGCCGGCGTTTGTATTTCAAGCCTGATGGGAGGGCGTCGCCTCAGGCGGTCTGGACCTGTTGACGGGCGCGCTCCTCGGCCATGCGCTGCTGGAACAGCTGCGAGAAGTCGATCGGGTCGATCATCAGCGGCGGGAAGCCGCCATTGCGCGTCACGTCGGCCATCACCTGGCGGGCGAAGGGGAACAACAGCCGCGGGCATTCGATGAACAGCACCGGCAGGAGATGCTCCTGCGGGAAGTTCTGCAGCTTGAAGACGCCGCCATATTCCAGTTCGACATTGAACATCAGCTCGGCGCCCTCGCCGGCCTTGGCGTTCATCGTCAGCCGCACGTCGTAGTCGCCGTCGGAGCCCTCGATCGGGTTGGCGCCGACATTGACGCCGATATTGATCGCCGGCGCCTTGGTCTGGCCGCGCAACACGCCCGGCGCGTTCGGGCTCTCGAAGGAGAGATCGCGGATATACTGGGTGAGGATGTTGATGCTCGGCGGCGTCGCGGGCTGTGCGGCGCTGTCGCCGGTGGCGGCACCATTGCCGTTGCCGGTGGTCTTCTGATCGTTTGTGTCGGACATGTTGGCTCCCGTCTCGATGCTGGTCCCGGCTGATGTCGCCGCGAAGGCGCGCCCGGTGCCAGTGTTAGCGGGCCGGGCGCTATGCCAGGCCGGCAGGAAATAATGGGCGCGAGCGCTATCACGCGGTCAAGGCGAGGACAAGATGAAGGCCGACCTCGCGCCGCCGCGTCCGGCTCAGTGCAGGATGCGGCCTTGCGGCGTGTCGTCGCCATCGCGCTTGTCGTTCCAGGGCGAGGAGGCGTCGGGCCGGCGCTCGAACTCCTCACCGCTGAGATCGACCACGTCCGGCCCGCCGCCAGCCCGCGGGTCGGGCTGTGGGCCGCGGGCGCCGGAATTCCACGTGCCGGATGTCCCAGCCCCTTGCGCCACGACGACCACGCGGCTTTTCATGAAATTCCAGATCCCGTCGCGGATTTTCGGCACGAACAGCAGGAAGCCGATCGTGTCGGTGACGAGGCCGGGGGTCAAAAGCAGGATGCCGGCCATGGCAATCATCACGCCGTGGACGAGATCGCGCCCCGGCATGCGCTTGGAGCGGATGTCGGCCTGGATGCGCGCCAGCGTCGACAGGCCCTGCTGCTTCAGCAACAGCGTGCCGACGATCGCGGTCAACAGGACGAGGCCGAGCGTCGGCCACAGGCCGATCATGTTGCCGACCAGGATGAACACGGCGATCTCCAGGATCGGAATTACCAGGAGCAGGAAGGGGATCAGGGCGAAGGGCATGGTTTGGTCACTCCTTTGACGGCATAATGCCCCTCATGCGCGTTTCGGGCAGCACCGCGTCGCAAGATCAGATAGGAAGTCCCGAAACGAATTTGAATGCGTAGCCGGCCGTCTCTATATGGGGGCGAATGGCATGTGCGACGGCGAGGCGACAGAACCAATGAGTTTCGGGACGATCTTTTTCATAGTGCTTGCGGCGATCGTCCTGTTTCAGCTGCGCAGCGTTCTCGGCCGGCGTACCGGCAGCGAGCGCCCGCCCTTCGATCCTTATTCGCGGCGAGAGGGGCGGCCAGGGGAAGCCGCGCCCAACGACAATGTCGTCACCTTGCCGCACCGCCGCCTGCCCGGCGGTGATGTCGCCACGCCCCCGAATACCTACGAGGCCATCGACAAGCTGGCCGCGCCAGGCACCCCGCTCAATGGCGAATTGCGTCGCATCCGCGACGACGACCCGAATTTCGAGCCGGGGGAATTCCTCGAGGGCGCCAAGCTCGCTTATGAAATGATCGTCACCGCCTTTGCCGACGGCGACCGCAAGGTCTTGCAGAACCTCCTGTCGAGCGAGGTGTATCAGGGCTTCGAACAGGCGATCACCGACCGCGAACAGCGCGGCGAGCGCATGCAGTCCTCCTTCGTCGGCATCGATGACGCCGAGGTCGTGTCCGCCGAAAAGAAGGATCGCGAGGCGCTGGTGACGGTGCGTATCGTGGCGCAGCTGATTTCGGCCGTGCTGAAGCCGGACGGCGAGATCGTCGAGGGCGACCCCGAAGCCGTCGTCGAGGTCAAGGATGTCTGGACATTCTCGCGCGACATACGCTCGCGCGATCCGAACTGGAAGCTGGCCGGGACCGAATCCGAAGAAGACTGAACCGGAGCGGCGAGCCCTTCCATGACCCGCTTCGTGCGCCGCAGCTTTGCCGACCTGCCGGGCTGGGCCGAAGCCGATCACACCCTGGCCTTCGCCGCGTTTCGCGACAGCGCCCCTCGGCTCGTCAAGGACGAGGTGTCTGTGGGATCTCTGGACATCGCGCCGGGCGCCTTTCGGCCCGCCGCGGAAGCGGCGATGGCCGCTGGCGATCTGGATGGCGCGGCGGCGCGGTCGTTCTTCGAGACGCATTTCACCCCGCTGCGCATCCTGCCGGAAGGCACCGAGGCCGACACGCCGGGCTTCGTCACCGGCTATTACGAGCCAATCGTCGCCGCTTCGCCGGTGCGCACCGATCGGTTTCGGTTCCCGCTCTACGCGCGACCGCAGGATCTGGTGAAGATCGACGACGTATCGCGCCCGCCGGGGCTTGATCCCTCGTTCCGCTTCGCGCGTCGCACCCCTTGCGGGCTGCTCGAGGAATATCCCGACCGGGCCGCGATCGAAGCCGGCGCGCTGGCCGGCCGGGGTCTCGAAATCGCCTGGCTCGACGATCCGGTGGAGGCGTTCTTTATCCACATTCAGGGATCGGCCCGGCTGCGCCTTCCGGGCGGGCGCGAAACCCGCGTGAGCTATACCGCCAAGACCGGACATCCGTTTACCGCGATCGGCCGTAGCCTGGTCGATGAGGGCGAGCTCACGCTGGCCGAAGCCGACATGGACGGCATCAGGGGGTGGCTGGCGGCACATCCGGAGCGGCGGCAGACCCTGTTCAACCGCAATCGCTCCTTCATCTTTTTTCGGGAAATGCCGGTGAACGACCCGGCAAAGGGCCCGATCGGCGCGGCAAAGGTGCCGCTCACGGCGCTGGCCTCGATCGCCGTCGACCGGGAACTCGCGACCTTCTGCGTGCCCTATTTCATCGACGCGCCGCAGCTTGTCGTGGCCGGCGAGCCGTTCCGCCGCCTGATGATCGCGCAGGATACCGGCTCGGCCATTCTCGGACCTGCCCGCGCCGACATTTTCGTCGGTTCGGGACCGGACGCCGGCAGGATCGCCGGGCGGATTCGCCACGCGGCGGATTTTCATGTCCTGGCGCCGGCGAGGCTCGCCGAAAGTCTGGCGCGGTGAGGCGCGGAAGACGCCTCAGTGGCGAGGATGCCCGTTTGTGGGCGAGCGTCGCCCGCACGGCGATGCCGCTGAAGGGCAAGGCGCATCCGAAAATGCCAGAGGAACCGTCGCAGGATAAGCTGTCACCGGCCTTTGCCGCCGCGAGCGGACGGCAGGCGGCGGACACCGCCGCACCCGGTCCGTCGGCGATGCCGGAGCGCAGTGGCCGGCGGCTGACCCAGCACCCGATCGAAAGACCGACGCGGCGCAAGATCGCCAAGGGCCGGGTGGCGATCGAGGCGCGCATCGACCTGCACGAGATGACGCAAGAGGTCGCCCACGACGCGCTGCTCGGCTTCCTGCGCCAGGCCCAGGTGATGGGGCTGCGCCATGTGCTCGTGATCACCGGTCGCGGGGCTCGTCCGGGCGCCGCGTTCGGGTCGCGCGGGGTGTTGCGGCGGGTGGTGCCGCTGTGGTTCGCCAATCCGGAATTCCGCCCGCTGGTGTCCGGCTTCGACAGCGCCGAGCGTCATCACGGCGGCGAGGGTGCGCTCTATGTGCGGGTGAGGCGCTTCGCATGACCCCCTTTGGCGAGAAGATCCGGGTCATGCGCAAGGAGCGCGGCGTGACCCAGGGCGAAATGGCAGCGGCGCTCGGGATTTCGAGCGCCTATCTCTCGGCGCTCGAACACGGCCGGCGCGGCCGCCCGACCTGGGAACTCCTGCAGCGCATCATCGGCTATCTTAATGTGATCTGGGACGAGGCGGAGGAGCTGGAGCGGCTGGCCGAACTCTCGCATCCGAAGGTCACGGTCGAAACCGCCGGACTGAGCCCCGAGGCGACGGCGCTGGCCAACCGGCTTGCCGAGGCGATTGCGATCCTTCCCGCTGACGACATAAAGCGCCTGCTCGCCGAGCTTGAGACAGCGGCCACGCGCGCCGAGGCGGCGCTGAAGGAAAAGCGCCGGCGGCGGTAGCTGTTTTTTCACCAGGAGCCGGTTGCGACCTTCCGGCCGTCAATCGATTCACGTGAAACGGACGGCCACGGGGGCAAATTCTTAAGCGTCCGTTAACCATGACCACATCAGACTGGCACGTCCCCGCGACGACATGGTCGTGGCCAACCCTCTCGCGGTGTCACGCCCGATGTGCCGTCTTCTTGCCTATGCCGGCCCGCCCATCTTCCTCGACCGGTTGCTGGTCGAGCCGCGTGCCTCGCTGATCTCCCAGTCCCTCGCGGCGCGCGAAGCCAAGACGATCGTCAATGGCGACGGCTGCGGCATCGGCTGGTATGGCGAGCGCCCCGAGGCCGGCGTCTATCGCGGCATATCGCCGGCCTGGTCGGACGCCAATCTCGTTTCGCTCTGCCGCCAGATCCGCTCACCGCTGTTCCTGGCGCATGTGCGCTCCGCGACCTACGGCGAGGTCTCCACGGCCAATTGCCATCCCTTCGCGGACGGCCGGCATCTGTTCATGCACAATGGCCAGATCGGCGGCTATGAGCGCCTGCGCCGGCGCATCGATGATCTGATCCCGGACGCGCTCTATCCGAAGCGACGCGGGACCAGCGATTCGGAGGCGATCTTCCTGGCGGCGCTGGGACGCGGCCTCGACGACGATCCCGTCGGCGCCATCGCGGCAACCCTCACCGCGATCGGGTCGACGGTTCGCGCGACGGGTGAGACTGCACCGCTTCGCTTCGCCGCCGTCCACAGCGACGGCGAGACCCTCTGGGCCTATCGCTGGGCCAATGACGGCTTGCCGCCGTCGCTGTACTGGCGCCGCGAGGGTGACGGCATCGTCGTCGCCTCGGAGCCCTGCGACGCGGACGCCGGAAACTGGACGATCGTGCCGCCGGCCTCGGTGCTGGTGGCAAGGCGCGACGGTACCCCGCGGATCGTTCCGTTCGAGCTTGCCGCGCCGGCCCGCGCCGCCGCGTGAGACCGCGGGCACGGGCCGCCGGGCCGCCGCTTTAGAGGATGAACCGCGACAGATCGGTATCGCCGGCGATGCCGTCGAGCGCCTTGTGGACATAGGCGGCGTCGACCCGGTAGCTCTCGCCCGGCTTGTCGGGCGCCTCGAAGGAGATCTCGTCGAGCACCCGCTCCATCACCGTCTGCAGCCGCCGCGCGCCGATATTCTCGATCGAGCCATTGAGCGCGACCGCTGTGTCGGCGATGGCGTCGATGGCGTCGTCGGTGATCTCCAGATCGACATTCTCGGTCTTCATCAAGGCGATATACTGCTTGATCAGCGAGGCCTCCGTCTCGGTGAGGATGCGGCGGAAATCCTCCTTGGTCAGTGCTCTCAACTCGACGCGGATCGGTAGCCGGCCCTGCAGCTCGGGCAGAAGGTCCGACGGCTTGGAGACGTGGAACGCACCGGACGCGATGAACAGAATGTGATCGGTCTTCACCGGCCCGTGCTTGGTCGCGACCGTGGTGCCCTCGACCAGGGGCAGGAGATCGCGCTGCACGCCTTCGCGCGATACGCCTGCCGAATGCCCGTCCTTGTTCGCCACCTTGTCGATCTCGTCGAGGAACACGATGCCGTTGTTCTCGACCGCGTCGATCGCCTCGCGCACCAGCTGCTCCTGGTCGAGCAGCTTGTCGGACTCCTCGCCGATCAGGAATTCATAGCTCTGGCGCACGCTGGTGCGGCGCTGCTTGGTGCGGTTCATCGCCTTGCCGAACATCTCCGACAGATTGAGAACGCCGATATTGGCGCCCGGCATGCCGGGGATTTCCATGCCGCCCATCGGATTGCCGGTATCGGCGACCTCGATGTCGATGTCCTTGTCGTCGAGCTCGCCCGACCGCAGCTTCTTGCGGAAGGAATCGCGGGTCGCCGGCGAAGCGGTCTTGCCGACCAGCGCGTCCAGAACGCGGTCCTCGGCGCCCTGATGCGCCTTGGCCTTCACCTCCTCGCGCTTTTTCTCGCGGACCAGGCCGATGCCGATCTCGACGAGATCGCGGATGATCTGCTCGACGTCGCGGCCGACATAGCCGACTTCGGTGAACTTGGTCGCCTCGATCTTGATGAACGGCGCGCCGGCAAGCCGCGCGAGACGGCGGGAAATCTCGGTCTTGCCGACACCGGTCGGTCCGATCATCAGGATGTTCTTGGGCATCACCTCTTCGCGCAGGCTGCCTTCGAGCTGCTGGCGTCGCCAGCGATTGCGCAGCGCCACCGCGACGGCGCGCTTTGCGTCCTTCTGGCCGATGATGTGACGATCGAGTTCGGAGACGATCTCGCGGGGGGAAAAATCTGTCATGACGTCTTCTGGTTGGATGAGACGCGGAGCGCCGAGGAGGGTCGTTTTCGCCGGGGGCAAAAATATTCTGGATGCTACATGGGGGCTACAGGACGCCCTTGCCACCCGTTGCGCCCGCCCTCCGAACCGCCGCATGCGGCAAGAACACGCACAGGCGAGTGCTGAGGAGGCCGTTGTCAAGTCTACCAATCCGGCCCGGATTGGGATCAACATAGCCTGTCCGATTCGGGGACCCTCAGTGGGAATCGAGACGTGGAGATGGGAGATCGCGAGAGGCGGTGCGGCGATGCGCGGTGCGACGAGAGCGGGCGGACACGGTGTGAGCCGGCCGCAAGACCGAAGGGAACGGGCTGTTTTTCCGGAGACGGAGGCGGCATGAGCGGCGCGCTCGAACGCCTCTCGGCCGTCGCGGCGCCCTGGGATGATGAGCGCCTCGCGACACTGCTCAATAGGATCGCGGCAGATTACGGCTTC
Source organism: Aurantimonas sp. E1-2-R+4 (assembly GCF_036549515.1). NCBI lineage: Bacteria > Pseudomonadati > Pseudomonadota > Alphaproteobacteria > Hyphomicrobiales > Aurantimonadaceae > Aurantimonas > Aurantimonas sp. E1-2-R+4. The sequence continues at coordinate 81,789 of NZ_JAZHLK010000010.1, forward strand.
TCGCATGTGGCGGTTCTGGCGATGCCATCGACCGACGATGGCGGCATGGCGACGCGTTACCTGCTGGGCAATTGGCCGGACGACTTTGCCCGCTCCTACGAGCAACTCGGGCTGCACCGTTTCAAGCTGGTGGTGGGGGCATTGCAGGCCGATCCGATGCCCTTCGTGTGGGATATCGAGACGCTTTACGGGGCCGACGAGCCGGAGCCGACGCCGGCGGCCCAGATGTTGCTCGAGGAAGGCTATCTGGCGGGGGCGCTGTTTCCGGTTCACGGCCTGACAGCCTTCAGTGGCGCCCTGTCCTTTGCCGGCAGATCGCCCGATCTGTCGGCCCAGACGGTGCGCGAACTGCATCTGATTGCGTTCACGGTGTTCGGCATGCTGGCCGCGGCGCGATTCGAGGAAAACCGCAAGAACAACCCGCTGTCGACGCGCGAGCGCGATTGCCTGAAGCTTGCCATGCTAGGCAAGACCTCATCGGAGATCGGTACCATCCTGTCGCTGTCCGAATACACGATCTCCCAGTACCTCGCGGCGGCGACCCGCAAGGTGAACGCATCGAACCGCACCCATGCCGTCGCGCTGGCGGCGCAGCTCGGCTATTTGTCGTGAGCAGCGATCGTCATGCGGATGCGTCGGATTGAGCTAGCATGAACGTGCTTCCCAAAGGCGTCCGGCACAGTCCGGGCCATCTTTCCCGCGACGACCAGGTGGCGTTGCTCGAGGCAATCCGTGCGGTCGTCGCGGCGGCGCCGTTGTTTCAGCCGGTGATGCCGCGTACCGGCAAGCCGCTGTCCGTGCGCATGACCAATTGCGGCGGCCTCGGCTGGGTCGCCGACCGCGCCGGCTATCGCTATCAGCCCACCCATCCGGTGACCGGCGCGCCCTGGCCCGCGATGCCGCCCCAGCTTTTGCGAATCTGGGCGGAAATGTCGGGTTTCGACCATCCGCCCGAGGCCTGCCTGGTCAATTTCTACGAGACCGGCACCAAGATGGGCCTGCACCAGGATCGCGACGAAGAGGATCTGGCGGCGCCGGTGGTGTCGATTTCGCTCGGCGACGACTGCCTGTTCCGGGTCGGCGAGACCACGCGCGGCGGACGAACCACCTCGATCCGGCTGCAATCCGGCGACATCGTCGTGCTCGGCGGTGAGGGGCGCCTCGCTTTTCACGGCGTCGACCGGATCTATCCGGCCACCTCGGCGCTCTTGAAGAACGGCGGCCGCATCAATCTCACCCTCAGGCGGGTGACGCGGCCGGCATGAGCGTCCGCGCCGGCCGTCGCGAATTCTCGGAGAGCACTGGCGTCACAGCTTGCGCAGCGCGACCTGCTCGGTCAGGTGGTTCGGCCCCTTGCGCAGGATCAGGTCGGCGCGCGGGCGCGTCGGCAGGATATTCTCGTAGAGATTCTTGCCGTTGATGTTGCTCCACAGGCCTTCGGCGATCTTCAGGGCCTCGTCCTGTGACACCTGCGAATAGCGGTGGAAAAACGAGTCGGTCTCGCGGAACGCCGTCTCGCGCAGCCGCATGAAGCGCTCCACGTACCAGCGCTGGATGTCGACCTCGTCGGCGTCGATATAGATCGAATAGTCGAAGAAGTCGGAGACGAACGGCACGGCCTTGCCGTCCTTCGGCATGTCGCGGACCTGCAGGACGTTGAGCCCCTCGAAGATCAGGATGTCGGGCCGGTCGATGGTGATGCGTTCGCCTGGCACGACATCGTAGACGAAATGCGAATAGACAGGCGCCTCGACCCGCGGCACGCCGGCCTTGATCTCGGAGAGGAAGCGCAGGATCGTGCCGACGTCGTAGCTTTCGGGAAACCCCTTGCGTTGCATCAGCCCCTCGGCCTGCAGCACGGCATTGGGGTAGAGGAAGCCGTCGGTGGTGATCAGGTCCACCTTGGGCGAGGACGGCCAGCGGGCCAGAAGCTCCTTCAGGACGCGGGCAGTGGTCGACTTGCCGACCGCGACCGAGCCGGCGATGCCGATGATAAACGGCGTCTTGGGATGGGCGCCGCCCTCCGACAGGAATCGTTGACGCTGGCGGAACAGCAATTGCGACGATTCCACATGGGCATAGAGCAGCCGCGAGACGGCGAGATAGATGCGGGCGACCTCGTCGAGATCGACCGGGTCGTTCATGGAACGGAGCCGGTTGACCTCGTCCTCGGTGAGTGTCAGCGGAGCGTCGGCGCGAAACTTCGCCCATTCGGCGGCCGAGAAGACCCGATAGGGCGAAAACTTCGAGGGCGCGAGCTGGTCCATCAGCCGTTCGCCTGTCCCAGTTCCGGCGGCCGGCCGGCTTTTTCGGCGATCCCCGTTTGCGCCGTGCGCCGCTGGAGTTCGTCCATCACCGCCGCGAGCGGCACATGGCGAAGCTTCAGCGCGACCATGAGATGATAGAGGAGATCGGCCGCCTCCGAGGTCAAACGCTCGTCGTCCTGCGAAACCGCCGCGATGACCGTTTCGATCGCCTCCTCGCCGAGCTTCTTGGCGACATGACCGATACCCTTGGCGGCCAGCGAGGCGGTGTAGGAGCCGCTATCCTTGGATGCGGCACGCGCGGCGACGATCGTCTCCAGATCGGCGAGGGTGAAGTCTGTCATGATGCCCTTTCGCTATGCGGTCTTTCCAGAATGCGCAGGCGATCGTCGGCCTGAAGCTTGCTGTCGTTGAGACATCTACAGCGGCGCCGGAGCGGATGCGAATCTCGCGACCCATCGATCAGTCGACCGGGTCGAGCCGCATCGGGATCGAAGCCGCCGCCATATGCGCCTTGGCTTCGCCGATCGTATGGGTGCCGAAATGAAAGATCGAGGCGGCGAGCACCGCCGCCGCGTGGCCGTCGCGGATTCCTTCGACGAGATGATCCAGCGTGCCGACGCCGCCCGATGCGATCACCGGCACGCCAACCGCGTCCGCGACCGCACGGGTCAGATCGAGGTCGAAGCCGGATTTGGTGCCGTCGCGGTCCATCGAGGTGAGGAGAATTTCGCCGGCGCCGAGCGAGACAACCTGCCGGGCAAAGGAAACGGCGTCGATCCCGGTCGCGGTGCGCCCGCCATGGGTGAAGATCTCCCAGCGCGGCTCCTCGCCTGCCGCGGTGACGCGCCGGGCGTCGATGGCGACGACGATGCACTGGTCGCCGAACTTGTCGGCCGCCTCGGCGACGAGTTCCGGCCGGTTCACCGCGGCCGTGTTGATCGCCACCTTGTCGGCGCCGGCCAGAAGCAGGCGTCGGACGTCGGACACCGCGCGCACGCCCCCGCCGACGGTCAGCGGCATGAAACAGTGCTCGGCGGTCTGGGCGACGATGTCGAAAATCGTCTCGCGATTGTCGGAGGATGCGGTGATGTCGAGGAAGCAGAGTTCGTCCGCGCCCGCCGCGTCATAGACCTGTGCAGCGGCCACCGGATCGCCGGCATCGACAAGTCCCTCGAAATTGACGCCCTTGACGACACGGCCGTCCTTGACGTCGAGGCAGGGGATGATGCGCGCCTTGAGGCTCATAGAGCGGTCGTCTTTCTGCCAGCGCCCGTCCTGGCGCCGCCGGTGCAGGTCCGGATCATCGAAGCTGCCACGGCGGTCGAGAGTCGGCCTGGCGGCCAAGGCGATCGGATATGAAGCGGCATTGGTCGGATCCGGTGCGGTCTGAACTTTCGACCTTATGCGATGCCGCGATACAGATCGGCAAGGGCCAGCGTGACGCCGAGGCCGGTGAGAGGCAAGGTTTCCTCGCGTCCGACGATCATCTCCGGCTTGGCGAAAGCCCCTTCCTCGTCCCGGCTCCACAGCCAGACGCGGGGCTCGTCCTGGGCCAGGACGAGGTAGTGCGAAAGCGATGGGATCGCGGTGTATTCCTCGGCCTTTTCGCCGAAATCGACGGCAAGCGAGGAGGGCGAGAGGATTTCCGCCAAGAGAACCGGCGCGCGGGCGGCAAGGTCCGAACCGCTGCCGCCGGCCCGGTCGACGAAGACGTCGGGGTAGCGAATCCCGGCGGGCGTTTTCACGGCGAAATCCGCCGAGCCGATGTCGAAGGCGGCGAGGTCGAGCTTTGCAGCTAGCGCGACGATGACCGCGGATGCCAACTTGGCGTGGTTTCGCGATACGTTGACCATCATCTCGACGATCCTCCCCCGCACGAATTCGCGCTTTCCCTCGCGCCCCTCGTTCCAGCGCAGGAAGTCGTCCGCCGTTTTGATGGCCGATGCCTGGATATTCATGGTCGTCATGATAGAGCCGAACAGGTCTTCGATGAAGGCCAAATCCATCAGGTGGTTTTGGAGCGGCAATGGCGAGCGAAGCGGCGCAACGACGGACGATCGAGGCCGGCGATCTGACGGTCGCCTATCGCGATGCCGCGGCGGCCACCGAGACGGGCGCCCCGCCCCTGCTGCTGTTGCATGGCGCGGTCCAGACCAAGGCGGTGTGGTCGGCGCAGATTCCGGCGCTATCGCAGTCTCGGCGGATCGTCGCCCCCGATTTCCGCGGCCACGGTGAAACGCGCGGCGATATCGGCAGTCTCTCGGTGGAAACCCTCGCCGAGGACGGATTCCGGTTCCTCGACGCGCTGGGCATCGATCGCGTGTCGCTCGGCGGAGTGTCGCTTGGCGGTATGGTGGCACTGGAGATGGCGGCGCGACAGCCCGAGCGAATCGAAGCGCTGATCCTCGCCGACACGCCGCTCGCGCTGTCGCTGCACGGCCCGGTGCGATCGATCCTGGAAGCACTGGGGCCGCAGCGCATCCTGTCGCTGCTGTTCCGGCTTTTCGGCCAGCGCCGCACCGCGCGGCTGGGTATCGCCTCGGTTCGGGCGGCATTCGGGAAAAAATGGGTGGGAGCCGACGCAGAACGACACTTCATCGCGGGCTTCGCCACCATGCCGCCGGCGGCGATTCTCGCGACCTACGAGGCGATCGTGGCGGCGGACCCGGCGGCAATCCGCGCGCTCGACATTCCTTGTCTGGTCATTCTGGGAGATGACGAAGTGTCGCTGGTGGTCGACCACGCCGCCGAAATCGCACGGCGGATCGGCCGCGCCGACATCGTCCGCGTTAACGGCGGCCATGTCGCCAATCTCGATGCGCCGGAGGCATTCAACGAGGCGGTGGTCAGGTTTCTGGAAGAATTGCCCCCCGGATCGACACAATCCCGTTGAGGGGAACCTCCCTGCTTCACGTGAAACATTTCCGAGGCGGTCAGCCCGCTCCTTGCAGGACCTTCAGCGCTTCCCGCGCATCGATTCGCCCGTCATAGAGCGCGCGGCCGGAGATCGCGCCTTCGAGCTTGTGGGCGTCGGGCATGGTCAGCCGCACCACGTCGGCGAGCGAGGCAAGACCGCCGGACGCGATGACGGGAATGGACATGGCCTCCGCCAGATCGATGGTGGAGCCCCAGTTGATGCCGGCCAGCACGCCATCCCGGTCGATGTCGGTGTAGATGATCGCGGCAACGCCCGCGTCCTCGAACCGCCGGGCCAGATCGACGGCCGTCAGCGCGGACGTTTCCGCCCAGCCCTCCACGGCGACCTTGCCGCCCTTGGCGTCGATGCCGACGGCGATGCGGCCGGGAAAGCTGCGCGCGGCCTGTTTCACGAGATCCGGATCGCGCACCGCGACGGTGCCGAGGATCACCCGCGCCAGACCCTTCTCCAGCCAGCGTTCGATGTCCGCCAGCGTCCGGATGCCGCCGCCGAGCTGAATGTTCATGTCGGCGCCGACGGCCGCGACGATGGCTTCCACCGCGCCGCCATTGACGGCCTTGCCCTCGAAGGCGCCGTTGAGGTCGACCACGTGCAGGTGGGAAAAGCCGGCGTCGCGAAAGTCTCGCGCCTGCGCGGCCGGGTCGGCGTTGTAGACCGTTGCCTCGTCCATGAGGCCGAGCTTGAGGCGCACGCAAGCGCCGTCCTTGAGATCGATGGCGGGAAAGAGAATGGGCAAGGGTTTCAAGGCGTCCATTGGAGGAAATTGCCGATGAGAGCCAGACCGAATCTCTGGCTCTTTTCGGGGTGAAACTGGGTGCCGGCCTTGTTGCCGCTGGCGACGATCGCGGTGACCGGGCCACCATAGTCGGTCGTGGCGACGACATCGGCTTCGTTCGTCGCGGCGAGCTGATAGGAATGCACGAAATAGGCGTGCAGCCCGTCGTCGCCGGTCGCGATTCCGGCGAGCAGCGGGTGCGCATGTCTCACGTGAATCGTGTTCCAGCCGATCTGCGGGAGTTTCAGCGACGGATCGGACGGCAGCATCTTCTCGACGTCGCCGGCGATCCAGCCGAGCCCCGGCGTGATGGTCTTTTCGAGCCCGCGCGAGGCCATCAGCTGCATGCCGACGCAGATACCGAGAAACGGACGCGCCTTGGCTTCCACCGCCTCGCGCAGCGCCGCGACCATGCCGGGCACAGCGTCGAGCCCAGCCCGGCAATCGGCGAAGGCGCCGACGCCCGGCAGGACGATCCGGTCCGCCGACCGCACGGCCTCGGGGTCGGCAGTGAGCAGGATCTCGGCCTCGATGCCGGCCTCGCGGGCGGCTCGCTCGAAGGCCTTCGTCGCTGAGTGCAGATTGCCCGAGCCATAGTCGATGATCGCGATACGCTGCATTATCGCGTCCCCGTCGTGCCGAAGAATCCGCCGGTGCGGGCCGGCGCTGGTCTGTGGCGCTCGGCCGTCCACGAAGCGGCGGCGAGCGCTGGCTGTGCTGCCGGGGCGGCGAGCGGCCGGCGACCGCCGCCATAATATGTGAGTTCGGCCTCCGCCAGATCGGCGGCCTGGAACGCGGCGACCTCGCGCCAGCCCTTGCGCCGATAACGCGCGGCGCGAAGGCTCGGTCCCTCCAGCGCGATCAGAAGGCCGAGCAGGAACTGCAGGACGGCCGCCGTCAGGTCGAAGCCCTGCTCGCCGAGCATGGTGATGGCGAAGGACAGCGCCAGCGCGGCGATCCCCGCCAGCCAGAGGCGGTAGCGGAAAAGCCACAGGAAGGTGAACAGCAACGCCCAGAACGAGAACGCGTCGCGCACGAACACCGCGTCCTTCGCGCCGTCGCTTTCCGGTGGTTCAAAGACGATGAAACGGGTCAGCGCCATGGTCGTCCCGATCGCGTTGCCCGGCTCACGCCAGCGTGCCCTTGGTCGACGGGACGAGGTCGGCCTGGCGCGGATCGATCGCCACCGCGTCGCCGAGAACGCGCGCCACCGCCTTGAAGCAGGTCTCGGCGATGTGATGGGCGTTGGCCCCGGCCAGATTGGTGACGTGCAGCGTCACGCCGGCATTCTGGGCCAGCGCCTGGAAGAATTCGCGCACCAGCTCGGTGTCGAAGCCGCCGATCTTGTCGCGGGTGAAATCGGCCGAAAACACCAGGAACGGCCGGCCCGACACGTCGATCGCCGCGCGCGTCAGGCACTCGTCCATGGCCAGATCCAGCGAGGCGTAGCGGCGGATGCCGCGCCGCTCGCCGAGCGCTTGTCTGATCGCCTGGCCGAGCGCGATGCCGGTGTCCTCCACCGTGTGGTGATCGTCGATGTGGAGGTCGCCCTTGGCGGCGACGTCCATGTCGATCAGCGAATGGCGCGAGAGTTGTTCCAGCATGTGGTCGAAGAAGCCGACACCGGTCGCGATCGTCGACCGGCCGGTGCCGTCGAGATCGACGCGCACGCGGATGGCGGTTTCCTTGGTCTTTCTCTCGACGACGGCGTCGCGCCGTCCGGCTGTCTCGCCCATTTGCTGTCACCTTCTCGCGGATGTCGCCCGGCTTCTAGCACCGGGGCCGTGGCCCTGTCATGGGGGGCATGCCGGAGAGCGCCGCACATTCCCTTTGCAATCTCGTAGATTGGCACCTCGGTTCTCTATCAGCGCGCACTATTGAAAAACCCAACATGTTGGGTTAAATGCTTTCATGGTTACTGTCCTGCGTTCCCTCGGGCTGCGCGTCGTTATCTACCTCAACGATCACGAACCGGCGCACGTCCATGTCTACGGCGATGGGCAGGCCCGTATCCATCTGACCGGCGCACGGCCGATGGTGATCGAGCAAAGGCGCATGACCAGGGGCGAATTGCGCAAAGCGCTGGCGCTGGTGGCGGAACACCAGGCAGCGCTGCTCCGGCGGTGGGAGGAGATTCATGGCTGAGTTCGAACTGACAGATGCCGAGTACGACGCAGCGACGCGGCGCGGCAAGCAAGCGGGCGCCGGGCAGCCGCAGCCGGTTTCGGTCCACTACGATGCGGAAACCGGCCGGGTCGTCGTGGAATTTCTCAACGGAGCCGCTTTCATGGTCCCGGCCCGGTCCCTTCAGGGGCTCGAAAAGGCGTCGGATGCCGATCTGGCGGATGTCGAAATTCTCGGAGACGACGGCCTCCATTGGGAACGGCTCGACGCCGACTTCACCATTGCCGGCGTGATGGCCGGGGTGTTCGGAACACGCTCCTTCGTCGATGTGGCACGGAAAGGCGGCAAGGTCCGGAGCGCCGCCAAGATCGCCGCATCCCGGGCGAACGGCGCCAAGGGCGGTCGGCCGCGCAAGGCGGCTGGGTGACCCCCCACTTGGCAATTCCTTTTGCCGGGTCCACATGGGACGCGGATGAAAAGGACGCGACCATGAGCATTGAGAACCACGACCCGGTGCAGATGTACGGCACCACCATCGTCACTGTCCGCAAGGGCGGCAAGGTGGTGATCGCCGGCGACGGCCAGGTGTCGCTTGGCAACACCGTGATGAAGGGCAACGCCAGGAAAGTCCGCCGCATCGGCAAGGACGGCGCTGTGATTGCCGGCTTCGCCGGTGCCACGGCCGACGCCTTCACGCTGCTGGAGCGGCTGGAGGCCAAGCTCGAGCAATATCCCGACCAGCTGATGCGCGCCTGCGTCGAGCTCGCCAAGGACTGGCGCACTGACCGCTATCTGAGGCGTCTCGAGGCGATGATGATCGTCGCCGACAAACACGTCACGCTGACGCTAACCGGCAATGGCGACGTGCTGGAGCCTGAGCATGGCGTCATCGCCATCGGCTCGGGCGGCAATTACGCGCTCGCCGCCGCGCGCGCACTGGCCGAGACCGATTACGACGCCGAGGAGATCGCCCGCCGGGCGATGAAGATCGCCGCCGAAATCTGCATCTACACCAACGACAATGTGGTGGTTGAGAGCCTCGACACGGCGGGGTGAAGGTCGCCGGGATCGGGGCCACAGCCCGCCCGCTCGGCTGCTGGTGCAGCGATCAACCCATGAAAAAAGCCCGCGACGATCGCTCGTCGCGGGCTTTTCTGACTCACGTGGAACGGCCCGCGCCCGAGGGCGCGGACTGTGACGGCCGTAGAGCCTATTCCTCGTCGCCGCGTCCCTTCAGGGCCGCGCCGAGAATGTCGCCGAGCGAAGCGCCCGAGTCGGTCGAACCGAACTGCGCGACGGCTTCCTTTTCTTCGGCGATCTGCAGCGCCNCGCCGAGAATGTCGCCGAGCGAAGCGCCCGAGTCGGTCGAACCGAACTGCGCGACGGCTTCCTTTTCTTCGGCGATCTGCAGCGCCTTGATCGACACGCCGACGCGGCGCGCCTTCTTGTCGAACTGCGTGACGCGGGCGTCGATCTTCTGGCCGACCGAGTAACGCTCGGGGCGCTGCTCGTCGCGGTCACGGGCGATATCCGACCGGCGGATGAAGGAGGTGAGATCGGTATCGACGATCTTCACTTCCAGACCGCCGTCCTTCACCTCGGTGACCTCGCAGGTGACCACGGCGCCGCGGCGCACGTCGCCGGCTTCCGCCGCCTCGACGAACGGATCGCCGCCAACCTGCTTCATGCCCAGCGAGATGCGCTCCTTGTCGATATCGACGTCGAGCACCTGCGCCTTGACCATGTCGCCCTTGTTGAACTCCTCGATCACCTGTTCGCCCGGACGGTTCCAGTCGAGGTCGGAGAGGTGAACCATGCCGTCGACATCGCCGTCGAGTCCGATGAACAGGCCGAACTCGGTCTTGTTCTTGACCTCGCCCTCGACGATCGTGCCGATCGGGAACTGGTCGCGGAACGACTCCCAAGGATTGGAGAGCGTCTGCTTGAGACCGAGCGAGATGCGACGCTTGTTCGGGTCGACCTCGAGAACCACGACCTCGACCTCTTCCGAGGTGGAGAGGATCTTGCCCGGATGGACGTTCTTCTTCGTCCAGGACATCTCGGAGACGTGGATGAGCCCCTCGATGCCCGGCTCCAGCTCGACGAACGCGCCGTAATCGGTGATGTTCGTCACGCGGCCGGTGACCTTGACGCCCATCGGATACTTGACGCCGATGCCGTCCCAAGGATCGGCCTCGAGCTGCTTCATGCCCAGCGAGATGCGGTGCGTCTCCTGGTTGATCCGGATGATCTGGACCTTCACAGTCTGGCCGATCTGCAGGATCTCGGTCGGATGGTTGACGCGGCGCCAGGCCATGTCGGTCACATGCAACAGGCCGTCGATGCCACCGAGGTCGACGAAGGCGCCGTAGTCGGTGATGTTCTTGACGATGCCGTCGACGGTCTGACCCTCTTCGAGGTTCTGGACGATCTCGGAGCGCTGCTCCGCCCGGCTCTCTTCGAGGACGGTGCGGCGCGAGACGACGATGTTGCCGCGGCGCTTGTCCATCTTGAGGATCTGGAAGGGCTGCGGCGTGTTCATCAGCGGCGTGACGTCGCGGATCGGCCGGATGTCGACCTGGGAGCGCGGCAGGAAGGCAACGGCACCGTCGAGGTCGACGGTGAAGCCACCCTTGACCTGGTTGAAGATCTGGCCTTCGACCTTTTCACCAGCTTCGAACTGCTTCTCGAGCTTGACCCAGCTTTCCTCGCGGCGCGCCTTGTCGCGCGACAAGACGGCTTCGCCCAGCGCGTTCTCGATGCGCTCGACATAGATCTCGACGACGTCGCCGACCTTGAGATCGCTCTCCTTGCCCTTGACGCTGAATTCCTTGAGGGCGACGCGGCCTTCGACCTTCAGGCCGGCATCGATGACGGCCATGTCCTTTTCGATCGCGACGACGGTGCCCTTGACCACGGCGCCTTCGGCGACGTCCTGTTCATGGAACGAGGCTTCGAGCAGCGAGGCGAAATCTTCGCGGGACGGGTTTAAGTTAGACATTCCTACTCCTTGGGAACTCTCCCACTATCCGTGGGAAAGCGGCGCGCCGTGGGGCGAAGGCCCCGGGTCAGACATTGCGTTTCGCCCGATGTCGCGGTCCGGCCCATCCCGAAAACGGGAGAGGCCCGGAGCGGTTTCGCCGTTGCGGCACCGCGCCGTTCGGCGCGCAAGACCGCGGCCGGGCAGGATTGATCGAAGCATGGCGGGCCGTGGAGATATCCGGTGCCGAAAAAATCAGGCGGAGGACAAGCCGTTGGCCGATAGCCGAAAAGGGCGTGCCTTCTTACGAACGGCCGCCCCTACACTCCGCTCCGTCAGGCCAGGGACCGGTCGATGATCGCGCAGGCCGCACGGAACGCCGTTTCTATATCCAATTCGCTGGTATCCAGCAAGTGCGCGTCGGTCGCCGGTTTCAACGGCGCGACGCTGCGCCCGGCGTCGCGCGCGTCGCGCTCGCGGACTTCGGCGAGAATCCGCTCATAGGCGACGTCGCGGCCCTTGGCGGCGAGTTCGTCGGTCCGCCGACGCGCCCGGACCTCGGCCGAGGCGGTGACGAAGATCTTCACTCGCGCGTTCGGGCAGATCACCGTGCCGATGTCGCGCCCGTCGAGCACCGCGCCTTCCGGCCGCGACGCGAAATTGCGCTGAAACGCGGTCAGGGCCGACCGGACTTGCGGATGCACGGCGACGCGCGAGGCGAGTTCCCCGGCTTCGCGGCCGCGCAGGCTGCCGTCGTCGAGATGCGATGTATCGAGCCGCTCGGCGATCGGCCCCACCGCCGCGGCGTCGTCGAGGTCGATGCCGCAATCGTCAGCGAGCTTGCCGATGGCGCGGTAGAGCAGGCCGGTGTCGAGATAAGGCAGGTCGTAATGCTCCGCCAGCCGCTTGGCGAGAGTGCCCTTGCCGGCGGCCGCGGGTCCGTCGATGGCAATCGTCAGTGGCTCGGTCATGGGGCGTGATCCGTGTTGGACGGCAGGTCCGGCTCGATTTCGGGAACCGGCGGGTCGAGAGCGAGGGTGCCGCGCGCGTCCAGCACCAGCAGGATCGCGGCGACGACGGCGCCGAGCAGAAACGGGGCGGCGACCATGAACAGGATCAGCTCGAGTTCGCCGATCCAGCGGGCGACGCGCAGCGCGAAATCGATAACGCCACTGCCGGTGTCGAAGAGCCCCGGCGGTGCGATCTCGCCGCGCAGCGCCAGCCGCTCGGCGGCGCCCTTTTCGGTCTGATAGATCACCGCGATCACGCCGCAGAAGGCCAGGAAGGCGGGCATCGGCAAAAGCGCGGCCAGACGGCTGCCGAGCGTCCCCGACCGCGCCCGAAGATGTCGCGCGCGATAGCGGCCGTAGATGAAGGCGACCGGCGAGAAGAACACGATGGCGAAGATCGCCGCGATCATGCGCGGTTCGCCTTCTCGCGCCGGACGCCGATCTTGACATGGTTCAACGCCGCATAGGGCGGGCGCTCGAAGATTGCCGGTTCGTCGAGAAAGGCGAGCAGCATATCGAACGCGTCAACGCCCCAGAAGACCGGTCCCGCCGCCCCGTCCGCATCGTAAGGCACGAAGCTCGGAACGCCGAAGACGCCGGCGGCGAGGGCGTCTTCGGTATTCGCCCTCAGCGCGGCCTTCGAGGCTTCCGCCGTGGCGAGGGCCGGATCGAGACCCAGCCGCTCCGCCAGCGCCGTTACGCCGTCCGGCGTGTCGACGGGCTCGCCTTGCGAAAACACGAAATCGAAGGCGCCGCGCACCGTTGCCAGATCCGCGCCCGCGCCGTCATGGGCGCCTGCCAGGAGGCGCAGCGCGGCCAGCGGGTTGAAGGGGTGGCGCGGCGGAAACACCGTCTCACGGCCCAGCGTCGCCCCGAGAAACACCGCCTGGCGATAGGTATGCAGACGCTTGGCTTCGATTTCGGCCGGTCCGAGCTGGCCATGATGGGCCAGCACCGCGCCGAACAGGATTGCGCGCGGCCGCACCGCGACATCCGTCGGCAGGTCGGGCAGCCGCGCCAGAACGATATGGGCATAGGGCGACAGGAGATCGTAATAAAAGTCGAGCCGGCGTGTCATCGCTAGGCCTCCGGCGTCTCGATTTGCGCCCCGAGGCCCGTCATCATCGCCTCGAATTCGGGAAAGCTGGTGGCGATCATGCGCCCGTCATCGACGGTCACGGACTTCTCGCAGGCCATGCCGAGAACCAGAAAGCTCATGGCGATGCGGTGGTCGAGATGGGTGGCGACAGTGCCGCCGCCATAATTGCGCCCCTCGGGATCGCCGGTCACGGTCAGCCAGTCGGCGCCTTCCTCGTGGACGATGCCATTAGCGGCGAGCCCGGCGGCCACGGCGGCCAGCCGGTCGCTCTCCTTGATGCGCAATTCGTCGAGTCCGCGCATCACCGTCGTGCCCTTGGCGAAGGCGGCGGCGATCGCCAGCACCGGATATTCGTCGATCATCGACGGCGCGCGTGCTTCCGGCACCTCGATTGCAGTCAGTTCGGAATGGCGCACATTAAGGTCGGCGACGTCCTCGCCGCCGGCAACGCGCCGGTTCACGATTTCGATCGCGGCGCCCATGTCGACGAGCGTCTCGATCAGGCCGGTGCGGGTCGGGTTCATCAGGACGTTTTCGATGGTGACGTCCGAGCCCGGCACGATCAGCGCAGCGACGATCGGAAAGCCGGCCGAGGACGGATCGCCCGGCACGACGAAATCGGTAACGCCCGTGAGTGGGCCCTGGCCTTCGAGGCGGATATGCCGCACCCCGGCCGCGTCCGTCTCGACCGCGATCGTCGCGCCGAAGCCTTGCAGCATCTTTTCAGTGTGGTCGCGGGTCATCACCGGTTCGACCACGGTGGTGATTCCCGGCGCGTTCAGGCCGGCGAGGAGGACCGCGGACTTCACCTGCGCCGAGGCCATCGGCACCCGGTATTCGATCGGCGCGGCGACGCGGGACCCGCGAATCGACAGCGGCAGCCGGTCGCCCGAACGCGCTACCACTTGCGTTCCCATCAGCCGCAGCGGATCCAGCACCCGGCCCATCGGCCGCTTCGACAGCGACGCGTCGCCGACGAAGGTGGTGGCGAAGTCGTAGGTGCCGACGAGGCCCATGGTCAGCCGCGCGCCGGTGCCGGCATTGCCGAAATCCAGAACGCCCTCCGGCTCCAGCAGGCAGCCATTGCCAACGCCGTGGACCACAAAGGCATCGCCCTCCTTGGCGATCAGCGCGCCCATCGCCCGCATGGCGTTGCCGGTGGCGATCACGTCCTCGCCTTCGAGAAGCCCGGTGATCCGGGTCGTGCCGGCGGCGATCCCGCCGAACAGGAAGGCGCGATGGGAGATCGACTTGTCGCCCGGCACTGTCGTTCGGCCGGTCAGCCCGCCGGTCTTGCGAGCGCTGATCGGCCGTGGCGTCGCCGTTGCATGCATGTCTCTGGTCCCGTCTTTTTCCGGCTTCGCGTGCCTGACTTCGATCGCCTGGCAGCGGCGCGCTCTTTCTGTCGCCGTAATCGGGCTTTGACAAGGGCCGGACGAGGCCGTAAGGGACCAACCGATTTTCATCGGAGCGGAATTGCGGCAATCAGACAGCCGGCCACCTCTTCGCGGCCGCAAGGCCGCGGCGGTGACCGGCCGGATCGCGCGGCCCCTTCCTACCGAGAGCGACCTGGGCGGACGCGGACGCGCCGACCCCAATCGACGACGAGGCAATGATGGCGAAATCCGAACTCGGCACCAAGCGGACCGACCCAGAGACGGGCCGCAAATTCTACGATCTGGGCAAGGATCCGATCGTCTCCCCCTATACGGGCAAATCCTATCCGCTCTCTTTCTTCGAGGTCGAGCCGACGCGCGGCTCCGTGCCGAAGGAGAAGGTGAAGCCGAAACCGAAGGCCGCGGTCGAGGATGAGGAAGAGGAGGAGACGGTCGAGGTCGAGGGGACCGAGAACACGGTCTCTCTCACCGACGTCGAGGAGGAGGAGGAATCCACCTCCGGCAAGTCCGATCTGCCGGACGTCGACGCGACGGACGACGAGGACGACAGCGACGACAACGACACCTTCCTGGCGACCGACGACGACGATGACGATGACGACGACGTCGCCGACATCATCGGCGGCAGCCGGGACGACGACGACGATTGATCGCGACGGGCAAGACGGCGCGGTCGATTGATCGTCCGCGCCGCGCCCGCGGCTCGTCGAAATTCGCTTGATCTTCGCGGCGGGCTTGATTAAGAACCCGCCGATACCGACGCGGGCCGCACCCAGGGCTCGCCGACAGTTCGCCGGTTGTCGGCGGCGTGGGGCCATAGCTCAGCTGGGAGAGCGCTACAATGGCATTGTAGAGGTCAGCGGTTCGATCCCGCTTGGCTCCACCAAATTCCTTCCAAGACACTGATATCTCTTGGAGCCCCTGCTCATCAGCACTTTGACATCGCTCGTGCATCACAAACGTGGTACACAGGAGCATGAAAAACGTGTCCGAAACCAACCGCCTCCTGAAGCGAAAGAACGTCTGGTACTACCGTCGAAGGGTGCCGCTGCCGCTCGTCTCGAAGATCGGCAAAAAATTCATTCAGGTCAGCCTCGAAACATCGAGCTTGGCAGAGGCGAAGAAGCGGAGAACGGTCCGCGACCTCGAATGGGATACGCGCTTCGATGCGTTCGAGAACGGCGGTGACGATCCGGTGGCTGGAGATGTCGCCGACAAGCCCGAGGTCCCACTCGTCGATCTCGTTCGCCGATACGTCAATCGCATCGACCACCATTCCGCCCAACGCTTGCTGGCTGACGGTCCCGCCGATTTGGCCGAGCAGCGGGCCATGCGGATGGACAACGAGCTTGAACTTCAGGCGTTGACCACGCCGGACGATCCGCACGTCGCCGAGTGGGTCTATCATGCCGAACGCCGGATGCTGGAAGACGTGAACGTCGCAGTCGCCGACAGCCTGTCAGCTTCGCAATCCGCCGAAATCGTCAGGCGGGGCCTGGTCGAGATCGCCCGCCGGAAGGCAGCCCGCCTTCACGATGATTTTTCGAAGAAGCACTTCGATCACCTCTTCGACCCCGACCGCCCAATGGAAGTCCTGTTCGGTGACCTCGCCAAGCAGCATTTGGCGATGAAGTTGGAGGAGGCGGAAGCGAACACGCAGTCCTCGAAATGGGTCGAGAAGGTCACCGCGCATGTCGCCCTCATCCGGGAAATCGTCGGCGACAAGAAGCCTGTCAGCGCGATCGACTTCGATGAAAGCCTGCGGGTTCGCAGCATCATCGCCCAGCTTCCCTCGAACCGATCGAAATTCTACCCCAAACTCTCGATCGAGAAGGCAATTCAGCAAGGCAAGAAGGATGGTCGTGCGACGATGGCATTCATCACCCAGACCGACTACCTCCGGACCTTCAAGGACATCCTCGATCTCGGGTACCTGAAGCGTCTTTTGCCGAACAATCCGGCCGCAACCCTTCAGCCGTTAAAGAAGGATCAGGTCGCCCTCGACAAGAAGCGCCTGCCGTTTTCGGAGGAGCAGGTGCGATCCGTTCTGACGTCGCCTTTCTATCATCAGTGCTCACCCGGAGCGTCCAAGCCGTACAGCAAGCCAGATCGCGACTGGCGCTTCTGGCTTCCCCTGATCTGCGCGCTGATGGGAATGCGACCTTTGGAAGTCTGCCAGCTGCTCGTCGGGGATATTCAGAAAACGCCGAAGGGGACCGATTTCATCGACGTTGCTGAAACCAAGGACGACGACGATGAAAACGTCAAAACACTGAAGACATCGGCGAGCCGCCGAAAGATCCCGATCCACCCAGAGCTGCTCAAGATCGGTTTCCTAAACTTCGTCGAAGGCCGGCGTTCGATGGTGGGTGAGAACGGACGGCTGTTCGCGCATCTGAAACCCGACGCGCACGGCAATTCCGCGTCGTACCCCATGAAGCGTTTCCGCGACCACTTCCTGCCTGCTGCGATCACGCTTCAACCGCGCCAGTCATTTTACTCATTTCGGCACTCGTTCCGTGATGCGCTGAGGCGATGCGAAGCACCAGCAAGCGCTTTGAAGGCGCTCGGAGGCTGGACAGAGGCGAAGGCCGTCAGCGACCATTACGGGACCACGCATGATCCCGACCATCAGGCCCAGTGGATCGGGAAGGTCGCCTATGAGGGCCTCGACTTGACCTTCTTATACGGGACTTACTGAGGGACCCGCCGTGAGGGAGCTCGGTTACACGCCGGTGAGCGAGGGCCGGACGACTGATGCGTTGACAGCAGCCATCATCTAAGCAAGACTTTGTCCTGTGCCATGGTCATGGAGGACTAGAAGTGGCGACTGATAGCTTATGCTGTCGGGCTGCCCTCCAGCGACCGCAGTCTGACAGTGCCCTTCATGGTCGCTGGGAGGACTGACAACATGGCTAATGCTAACAAGCACAATCTGCCTTCCGATTTGTCTGAACCGCACTTGGACCGCTGCCGAGCGTTGGGCCGGAGCCCTGCGCGTTTGCAAGGGGGTCGGACTTTTCGTTGCCTCCCTTACTTGATGCCACGCTATATCGCGGGCCCCCAAATTGAAGGGGGGTGTCAAATCGCTTCGAACCGTGCCCCCCATTTCGCTTGGAATGTTGACCCCTTTGGCGACGCTGGCGCCGACATGCAAAGGGATCCGATCGGGCCCCTTTGCATGTCGTTG
>NZ_JAZHLK010000100.1:0-4729 GCF_036549515.1 Aurantimonas sp. E1-2-R+4
TGAGGCATGCTTCCTCCACCGCATCATCTGCGGTGTTAGAAAGAGTCGCGACGCCTCAAGACCACACAACATGCGCAAGAGCCACGAATGCGGGGCAAGTCCAGACTGCTGCGGGACATTCGCGAAACTCAGGCTCGTCTGGTGGCACTGGCGGACGGTTCCGCGGCGGGGTTCGCCGGTGTTCAACCAGATCTCGACGGCTTTCTGAAGAGCCCCAAGACCATCTGGACACAGGGCGAGGAAAGCCCAACCTCGGCACCGAAGCCGAATCGGACCCTGAGCCCGGCACGCGCTGCATCAACGAAGAGAAAGGAGCCCGTTGACAAAAGCGATTAGAGAACGTCCTGGGACGTCACCGCTTTGGCCGGTGGAAGATGCGGTTCGACCCCTTCCCACTCCTCATCCGTCAGATCGCTTGCATAGCGCGGGCAGCGCCGCTCATAGTGCGGGCGGGTGGTTTCGGTCCAGGACATCGTGATCTCCGTCGAAGCTCAGCAATCCGACAGAATCACAACCCGCTGAAATCACTCACTTATTTTTGGAGCGGACACTGAGAGGCCGTTTCGAAACCCTGCCAAGACCAGCCTCCATGGTTCACCCGGGACGCCCAAACCCGCGGAAATCGGGTATCATGTCATTGCGGAGCGACCATCCGAGGGGCCTTTGAACCCGCCGCAGTGAGTTTCGAAACGGACTCTGAGAGAATCTTGATGATCAAGAACATAACCGGATATAGAGAATATATAACCTACTTTTACTTTGCCTTTGTGTTTTGCTTTCCAAGCTTCGTCTATGTCGTCGCGCCCGTCGGATCGCTGGCCGCCGGAATTCTCTTCATCGCATTGGTGACGCTTCTGATCGCGCGGCCGACGCTGCCGATTATCGTCTGGAGCGCCGTCTATGCGGTCGCACTCTTTCTGTCGACCACCCTCAACGCAACTGCCGGACCGCCGGATCTGCTGGGGAGTTCCATCGAAGCCGCGGCGCACGGCGTCCTGGTCTGCTCGGCCGTTTCGCTTGGATCTGTGATCCTTCGCACACGTACGCCCTTCTTGCAGGGCCATGCTGAAAAAGCAGCGCTTTACGCAAACCTGTTCTTTCTCTTCATCGGACTGGCGACTTCCTTAATCAGACCGTTGGTCCTTGCGTATGTGGATTATCCCAAGAATGTTTTTCCGTTCGCTGAACCGAGCCATTATGCCTTGGCCGCCGCGCCTTTCATGCTTTCAGGCATCGCCTATTTCTCTCCTGCCTGGGCGACGGCGATGCTTTCTCTTTACTTCCTGACCGCCACCGCTCAACCGTCATTGATATTGATGGCGATTGTCTTTGTCGGCGCGGCTGTGCTCGCCTTCAAATTGGTTGTGGGAACATGTAAGAGTGACGTTAAAAATAAAAAAGCGGCAGCAATAATCTACACGTTAAGCTTTGTGATCGTTTGTTCTGCGGTTTACAAGATTCTTCCGTCTCCGTCGTCTCCGGCGTCTCCGTCGTCTCCGGCGTCTCCGTCGTCTCCGGCGTCTCCGGCGTCTGAAGAGTCACAGCTCGGGGTGCAGAATGATGTATCCGCGNCTCCGGCGTCTCCGTCGTCTCCGGCGTCTCCGTCGTCTCCGGCGTCTCCGGCGTCTGAAGAGTCACAGCTCGGGGTGCAGAATGATGTATCCGCGACACAGAGAGAGAGGAGCTATCAAGGAGGATATTTCGCAGATCGATTGAGGCTCAGTGCAGAGAGTTCCAACCTCACCGTCCTGGTGTTCCTGCAGGGGTGGGAGGATGCTCTCAAGGCCCTGAACAAGACGACGGTCGGCTATGGATTTCAGTCGCTGGGCACCTTGCCTCCCGGAGAGATCGCGGAACGGATCCGGTCGATCGCCCACGTCTACAAGAACAGGAAAGACGGAGGCTCCCTCGCCCCCAAAATCATATTCGAGTTCGGCTACGTCGGCCTCGTGCTCGTCGTGATGCTCGTGGCGTTTTCCCTTTTTTCGTTGTTGAAGATCGCAACAACACGCGTCCATCAGGTCGCTCCCCCGATCCTCTTCTCCTACTGCGTGTGCGCGTCCTTGATGTTCGAGCTTTTGCTGCGAGGTTACGGCTACTTCTCCCCTGGCGTCTTCCTAGCGGTCGCGGGGTTCACGGTCGTTCTGCGGTCTCGCCGAGAGGCTTTCGCGTGGAGACGGTGTTGGCCTTCAACAGGTTTTTAGCTCCCCGGCTATCAGGCCGGTGGCCCCATCGTTGTGATTTTTCATGGAATAGGGCCCCTGTTTGAGGGGTAGTTTTCATCCAAATGGAACCCCCTTTAACGCAGGGGCATGACACTGCCTCCAGTTTCATCGGAGGCATTTTGAAGCGTCCCGGGTTTTCCGGAGGCGGTTTCATTTGAGTCATGCGACCATATCGAGGTTATCGGTGGCTGCATAGTAATTGGCTTCAGCCTCTGCGGGCGGGGGTCGTCCCGGCAGGCCTTGTGACCAAGGGCGCAGGCCAACCAACTCTTGCCGACTCCCGATGGCCCGCAGATGGCCAGATTGTCATGGGCGGCGATCCAGTCGCCGGCGATGAGCTTGAGGAACAGCGCGCGGTCGAGCCCGCGTTCGCTGCGATAGTCGACATCCTCGGGCGCCGCCTGGTGACGGAGCTTGGCGAAGCGGAGGCGCGCGGCGAGTTTGCGGTCGTGGCGCCAGCTCCATTCACGTTCGAGCAGCAGGCCCAGCCATTCAAAATGGGTCAGCTGCTCGGCCTCGGCATTGGCGGCGAGTTCGTCGAATGCCTTGGCCATGCCGGTGAGCCCCATTGCATTCAGCCGGTCGAGGGTGGGATGTGCAAGCATGTCAGTCTCCTTCAGTGATAATAGCGTGAGCCGCGGATGTTCGGATGGTCGATGGGATCTCGTGCCGCCGCCCGCAGCGACGGCGTCTGGTCGAGCCGGTTGTCGAGGATCGATCTAACCGACCCGTAGGTACGCGCGCCGATCTCGAGTGCACGGCCGCAGGCCGCGTTGACCCGCTCCCGGCCGAAGCCTTTGACCAGGCGGATGATGCCCAGGCAGGCGCGGAATCCTTGCTCGGGATGCGGGCGATCGGCGAGAATGCGCTCGCACAGCAACGCGGCATCGGAACCGACGGCGGAGGCTTCCCGGGTGATCCGCTCGATCGTCCAGTCGGCAAAGCGCCGATGGGAAGAAGGCATGTGCTCGGGGACCGTCGTATGCCGGCCATTGCCGCTGCAGCGCATGTGGGCGGCGATCCGCTCGCCCTTGTGGAACAACTCGATGGTGTTTGCGGTAATCCGGGCCTCGACCTGCTCGCGCGCGAAGCGATACGGAACCGAGTAATAATGGCGCTCGATCTCGACATGATAATCGAGCCCGGCTCGGCGCAGCCGCCATTCGGCAAAGATGTAGCGCTCAATGGGAAGCGGGCGCAGCGCCGGCCGATCGATCTCCTCGAACAGCTGACGCCGCGTCCGGCCGACCCGGCGCAATATCCGGCGCTCGTTCAGATAGACGAGCAGTTCGCCGATCGCGGCGTTGACGTCGGCCAGGCTGTAAAAGACACGGTGGCGCAGACGACCGAGCAGCCAGCGCTCGACAATCAGCACCGCCGCCTCGACCTTCGCTTTGTCGCGCGGCCGCCGCGGCCGGGTCGGCAGCACCGCGCTGTCATAATGCGCCGCCATCGCGGCGTAGCTCCGGTTGACCTGCGGGTCGTAGCGGCAGGCCTTGATCACCGCGACCTTGGCATTGTCGGGAACGAACAGCGCCGGCGCGCCGCCGAATGCTTCCAGCGCGTGCACATGGCAGCCGATCCAGTCCGGCAGCGTCTCGGTCCAGCGAGCCTCGGCATAGGACAGGCTCGACGCGCCAAGCACCGCCACGAAGAGATGCGCCTGCCTTGTCTTGCCAGTGAGCCGGTCGATGACCACCGTCACCGTGTCGCCGGCATAGTCGACGAACAGCTTGTCGCCGGCGGCATGGTTCTGCCGCATCGTCACCGGCAGACTTGCCGCCCAGCCCCGGTAAAGATCGCAGAAGCGGCTGTAGCGATAGCCGTCCGGGTGGCGTTCGATATACTCGTCCCAAAGGATCTGCAGCGTCACGTGCTTCCGCTTGAGCTCGCGATGAATCTTCGCCCAGTCCGGCTCGACGCTGCGGCGGTGCCCCGTCTTCGTGCCCGCGGCCTTGTAGAGCGCGGCTTCCAGAACCGCGTCGGTAACCTCTTCGCCCAGCGGCCAGACCAATCCTGCCACCTCGGCGCGCCGCAGCGTCTCGCGCACCGTCGATGGCGCCGCGCCCACCCGGTGCGAAATCGCCTTGTGGCCCAGTCCCTCTTCGAACCGGTATCGCAAAATCTCGCGGACACGCCGCATGGTCATTCTCTCCGCCGGCATCTGGTTCCCTCCTCTGGACAATCCAAAGGGACGAACCTGAACCCAGCAGCGGACCTTGCCCAACACCGCCAATCAGGGGGCGGCATCATCTCGGAATCAGGGGGCGACTAATTCTCGGAACAGGGGGGCGACATCATTTCGGAACAAGGGGGCGACATCCCTCGGAATCAGCACGCGACAGGCTGCGGGGTGAGAGCGAGACGATCGGCGCGCGCCTACAGCGGGAGCTGGAGGCCATGCGTTCCTTGCCGCCGTCGCCTTTCGATGCGTGCGATCAGGCCGGCGTCAAGGTAACGGCCCAGTCGCTTGTGCGCTACAAGACCAACGATTATTCGGTCCC
>NZ_JAZHLK010000101.1:0-4593 GCF_036549515.1 Aurantimonas sp. E1-2-R+4
CCAACCATCCGGACCGCTCGCTCACGTACCTCGGGTGAAAACTTCCTGGTCGTCTTGCTCATCGTAGCTCCTTCTCACAGATAGGAGCCTCCGGAAAACCCGGGACGCTTCAATGGGAGGTCGATCATGTTGCGCCGCTGGCGATTGCGCGATCCTACAACCACCTGCTCCACCTATGCCACTACGCGAACCTACAACCGCTTTGGCGGAGACAGAACAGAGTGAAGGGCGGGGCGGAGATGCCACGATTGGAAACGGACGAACAAATCGCCGCGTGAGTACAGCTTCGATGCGGTCCGACAGCTATTGCCTTTCACAGGGATAGATGCAGGCTCCACCACGAGTGATTTGAGCGAAATGTATACACCCTCGGATGCGAGGCGTGGAGTTGCTGAGGGAAGTGCAGCGTGGCCTCAGGGGCGTATCAGGGCAGCTTGTTCACGAGCGATTTTGTCGAAAGTTCCATTGCCGCCTCGCCGGACTGGGACACGATATCGGACACCGACCTGTCCCACGTTCAAACGACCCTCAGCAACATCTACGCAGCCTTTCCGACCGGCCAGACGCCCAATGAGGCCACGACGGAACAGGACCTAATCTGGCCCATCCTCGGGGCACTTGGGTGGCGTGACTACCTGACTCAGCAGAACCTGACGACAACGGGACGCAGGGACGTGCCCGACGCCCTTCTGTTCATCGACCGGGATGCGAAGACCCGTGCCAATGCCGGCCCTGAGGAATGGCGGCGGTACGAGTTCGGTGTTGCAGTTTTGGAAAGCAAGCGCTGGCTACGACCTTTGGACAGACGCTCGGAGCAACGCGACGAGGTGACCGCCCCGTCTACTCAGATGCTGCGATATCTACGCAGAGTGGACGACCTTACCAACGGCAGTCTGCGCTGGGGCATTCTTACGAACGGCTTGCGCTGGCGTCTCTACTATTCCGGTGCGCAATCCATTGCAGAGGACTTTTTCGAGCTCGACCTGGGCCTCGTCCTTGGACTGGACGGCTTCGATCACGGGCTGTTCGCGTTAGATGAAGCGGATCGAGTCCATTGGCTCAAGGTCTTCCTACTCACCTTCCGCAGGTTGGCATTCGAGATTGGCACCGACCAGCTTACCTTTCACCAGCGAGCGCTGGCCGAGGGCAAGTTCTACGAAGAGCGCGTGGCAAAAGACCTGTCGGACCTCGTGTTCGGTTCAGTATTTCCTTCGCTGGCAAGAGGCATAGCGGACGCCGATGCGGACGCGGACCTACAAGAGGTACGGGAGGCAGCGCTGATCCTGCTCTACCGGCTCCTGTTCATCCTCTATGCCGAGGACCGGGAACTGCTTCCCGTCAGAGACAGTCGTTACGACGACTACGGGCTGCGGGATAAGGTTCGGCTCGATGTTGGAAGGCGCAAAGATCAGAACGACGTCTTTTCGACCAGTGCGGCGCGCTACTGGGGTGTCCTCGATGACCTTTGCAGGGCCATTGATACAGGTGACAAATCGATAGGCCTGCCGCCCTACAATGGCGGGTTGTTCAATAGGGACCGCACGCCCCTTCTGACGAAGATACGGCTGGGCGACGCACTGATGGCCGCAGTGATCGATACGTTGTCGTTCACGAGAATCGATGGACAGCGACGATACATCAATTACCGCGACCTGAGCGTGCAGCAACTAGGCTCAATCTACGAACGACTTCTGGAATGGGAGGTTATACGAGACGAAGAAGGTGTGCGGGTACAGCCTAACATTTTTGCGCGTAAAGGATCGGGCAGCTATTATACTCCCGACGATCTTGTGGGGTTGATCCTCGCCGAGACGCTTCAGCCACTCGTGGCGCGCCATACGGGGGCCTTCAGAGCGCAAAGCGAAGCGTTGGCGAGCAAAGCGGCGGGCACGAACCGGCGCGGCTCACTGA
Organism: Aurantimonas sp. E1-2-R+4; assembly: GCF_036549515.1. NCBI lineage: Bacteria > Pseudomonadati > Pseudomonadota > Alphaproteobacteria > Hyphomicrobiales > Aurantimonadaceae > Aurantimonas > Aurantimonas sp. E1-2-R+4. The sequence goes on from NZ_JAZHLK010000101.1 coordinate 1,912, forward strand.
CCCGCATGGACCCTGCGCAGAAGCTCCTTGAGCTTAAGGTGTGCGACCCGGCGATGGGGTCAGGTCATTTCCTTGTAAGCCTCGTGGACAAGCTGGCCGACAGCGTGCTGGAGGCCATGGCCGAGGCCGAAGTGGTTGTGGAGTGGGCGGACTATCACTCGCCGTTGGCCCAACGGATCGAAGACATCCGAAATACCATTCTCAGCAACGCCGAGGAAGGCGGCTGGACCGTCAACGAAGACCAGTTGGACGATCGGCACATCATCCGGCGCATGGTTCTCAAGCGTTGCGTCTATGGCGTCGACAAGAACCCCATGGCCGTCGAGTTGGCGAAGGTTGCGCTGTGGCTCCATACCTTCACCGTGGGCGCGCCACTCAGCTTTCTCGATCATCATCTACGAGCCGGCGACAGCCTGTTTGGCGAATGGGTACTGACGGGCGTTCAGAAGGTCACGCGGTATGGCTCACCGCTGGTGCTGCATGGCCCTATACGCAAAGCACTGCAGTCGGCATCACAGATGCAGATTGTCGAGGGACTTACTGATGCGGAGATAGCCGAGGCGTACAGGTCGCAAGATATCTTCGATCAGATTACCGACATGACCGCGCCGCTTAATGCATTGCTGTCATTCATCCACGCGCTCGATTGGATCAATGTTCGCGACAAGGCGCGCAAGCGGCTCGTACAGAATTTCTTTGACGGTCAATTCGGTGAGCCCGTCGACGTGCTGCTCGGTAGGAAAGCACTGGAAGGCGTACGAGATATTGAAGCCATGCGAGGGCTGCTGGCGGAAGCACAGACATTAATTGCGGAAGAGCACTTCCTGCACTGGCAGGTGGCCTTTCCAGGCGTTTGGACAGATTGGGAGAACGACGAGCTACAGGGAGGCTTTGATGCAGTCATAGGCAATCCGCCTTGGGATCGCATGAAACTCCAACAGGTCGAGTGGTTCGCGGCACGTCGTCCCGACATCGCCATGGCGCAACGTGCATCGGAGCGTGAACGTCTGATTGCCAAGCTTCGTGCCTCGTCAGACCCCCTACATGCTGACTACAATAAAGCTAGCAAACGAGCGGAAACAGCGACCCGACTAGCCCGGACAGGCGGCGACTACCCGCTTCTCTCCTCTGGCGATATCAACCTCTACTCCCTGTTCGTTGAACGGGCGATGGCGCTGGTGAAGCCAGACGGGATCGTGGGCCTACTTACACCCTCGGGAATCGCCTCGGACAAGGGGGCATCTATTTTCTTCAAAGGCGTGGCGACAGAGGGGCGGTTACAGGCACTGTACGATTTTGAGAACAGAAAGGTGTTCTTTCCGGACGTGCATGCCTCGTTCAAATTTTGCATTTTCGTAGCCAGTCGATCGCCGACGCCACGCGCTGCGAAGTGCGCCTTTTATTTACATGCCGTCGAAGAGGTGAATGATCCCGACCGTTGTTTTGAGCTGAGCGCAGACGACTTTGCGCGTGTGAATCCGAACACTGGCACAGCACCAATCTTTCGTTCACGCCAAGATGCGGAACTGACAAGGGCAATATACGAACGGTTGCCCGTGCTTGTGGACAGGTCAGGCGATGCGGAATTAAGAGCGTGGCCCGTTCGATACATGCGTATGTTCGATATGACCAACGACAGTGGCCTGTTCCGAACGAAGGCTGAATTAGAGGACCAAGAGGGGGCTTATCCGATTGGGGAAAACAGATACGGGAGTGCTGGCGGGGAATGGGTTCCGCTTTACGTAGGTCGCATGATTCATATCTTCGACCATCGTGCGGCATCAGTGCGCCTGAACGAAGCGAACCTACATAATGCCGCCCTTAGCGGCGATGTTGCACCCGAAGACAAGGCCGACCCAGACTTTGTAACCACGCCTCAATACTGGGTGCCGGCACGAGAGATCACCCTACCCGAGTCCAGCAGTTGGGCTATCGGATTTAGAGACATTGCCCGAGCCACGGATGTACGGACAATGATCGTAAGCGCGCTTCCACGAATTGGAGCTGGCAACACCTTACCTTTGATTCTTAGTGGCGATCGTCCAAATCCGGCCCCGGAACTGCTAGCAAACCTTGCCTCTATCTGCCTTGATTATGTGGTTCGCCAAAAGGCTCAGAGCACGCATTTGAACTGGTACATTGTGGAGCAGCTACCGGTCGTACCCCCTGCTAAATACGAGGAGGTCAGCTTTGGCGCGAAATCGGCCTCAGTAGTGATCCGCGAAGCCGTGCTGGAACTCACATACACAGCACATGACATGGCCCCCTTCGCCATGGATCTTGGCTACGTGGAAGAGGATGGAAGCGTCAAGCCGCCTTTTGTCTGGGACGATGACCGACGGCTGCGTCTACGGGCTAAGCTCGATGCCGTCTTTTTCCACCTGTACGGCATTACCGATCGGGAGAATGTCCGGTACATCTATTCGACATTCCCTATTGTCGAGCGGGAAGAGATTTCCACCTGGGGAAGCTACCGATCACGAGACCTATGCCTGCACTACATGAACGCATTAGCAGCGGGTAATCCGGACGCGGTCGTGCAGGGGTGAGCAACCGAAAATCGCGGGGAATGAGAGCGCCGGTGCAAAAATCCACCACTGAAGCGGCCGGATATCTGGCTGTTGGCCGGAGCAAAACTCCGCCAGTGATAGCCTTCGTGCCTTTGGCCGAGGGCGGGGATGA
>NZ_JAZHLK010000102.1:0-4517 GCF_036549515.1 Aurantimonas sp. E1-2-R+4
CTGGCGGCGCATTCACACCCGCTACGATCGTTGCGCCCACACCTTCTTCTCGGCCATCTGCATCGCAGCCGCCGTCATCTTCTGGCTCTGATCAATGAGTCCTGAGCCTAGGTTTCAGGCGGCCGTCAGACCGCGCCTCTTGGCTTTCCCAACGGGCAAGGGAATTTCCGAGGCAGGTTTGGGCCGGCCGAAGAAGTATCCCTGCACCTCGGTACATCCGAGCGCCTGCAATTTGCGAAACTGGTCTTCCGTCTCCACCCCTTCGGCGGTCGTCGTCAAACCGAGATCCCGGCCGAGCGCAATGACCAGTTCGACGATCGGCAGATGGTCGGAGTTATCGGACATGTCCCGGATGAAGGACTGGTCGATCTTGATCTTGTCGAAGGGAAAGCTGCGCAGATAGCTGAGCGACGAGTAACCCGTGCCGAAATCGTCCAGGGCGACCCTCACGCCCAGTTCGCGCAATTGGTGCAGGATCGTCAAGGTGTGCTCGCTGTCTTCAAGCAGCACCGATTCGGTGATTTCGAGTTCAAGGCGATCGGCGGAAAGGCCCGAAGCGGCCAGGGCATTGACCACCGCCTGCACGAGCGCCTGGCTACGAAACTGCGCTGGAGAGAGATTGACCGCGATCCGGATATCCGCCGGCCATCGGATCGCTTGCTCACAGGCCTGCCGCAGGACCCACTCGCCGAGATCGACGATCAGTCCGATATCCTCGGCGACCGGAATAAACTCGTCCGGCGGTATCATCCCCCGTATCGGATGGCACCAGCGGACCAGTGCCTCGAAACCACAGATTTCCTCGCGCGCGGCATTCATGACCGGCTGATAGAAGACATCCAGCTCGTTGTTGGGAAGAGCCTTGCGAAGATCGGCCTCCAGCCCTTTGCGCGCCTGGAGTTGGTCATCCATCTGAGGCTCGAAGAAGCAGAACGTTCGTTTGCCGCTGGTCTTGGCTTCGTAGAGCGCGAGATCGGCTTGCTTGAGAAGAACATCCGCGTCTTCCGAATTCCCCTTGAATTCGGCGATACCAATGCTCAGACCGATCAGCACTTCCTGGCCGTCGATTTCGTAGGGCGCGCTGACCGCTTCGATCAGTCGGGAAGCGATCGCGTCGAGGTCGCGAGGCTCGTCCGACGGCAGGAGAAGCAGCGTGAACTCGTCGCCCCCGACTCGCGCGACCAAATCCTTCTCGCGAACATTACAACGCAGCCGGTCGGCCACGCATTTCAACAGTTCGTCGCCGCGCTGATGGCCCAGGGTGTCGTTGACATCCTTGAACCGATCGAGATCGAGACACATGATGGCGAGGAAACTCTGGTTTTGCCGGGCGCGGGACAGCGCTTGATCCAATTTCTCGCCGAACAGGACCCGGTTGGCAAGGTCGGTCAACGAGTCGAAATGCGCCATGTGGACGATCTGGTGCTCCACCCGGCGCAGGTCGGTAATGTCTTCGTAGGTTGCGATCCAGCCGCCGTCGCCTAGCGCCGCGTGCGTGACGGAAAGGGAACGCCCGTCGAAGCACTCCTGGACAAAAACCGAACTCCGGTGATCGTGTATAAGTTCGTGTTGCTGGAAGTAAATCTGCCTCAGGGCCGCCGAGCTATCCGCCTCACCGGCTCCGCTCACCAGTTTATCGAGCGGCACTCCCGGCTGCAGTGCAGCGTAGGATAGACCGAACATCGCGCCAAACCGCTCGTTCCAGACGACCAGATGTCCTTTCGCGTCGAACATGCAGAGGCCTTGGGACATGTTGCTCAAGGCCGCCCTGAACCGGCGATTTTGGGTCTGCAGCGCCGCCGAGGTCGCTCTCAGGTCGTCGGCGAGGTCGTGGAGGTCGTCGTGCGCCCGGCCAAGTAACCGGTTGTTCCAGACCAGCAGCAGGATCAGCGCGACGCCGCAAACGATCAGGCCGGCAGCCAGTCCGGTGAAAACGTAATGAAGGCGCAACAGTGCCTTCTGATCTTGCGCGACGCGCTCCGCCCCGAGTTGCGTCGCAAAGGATGCGAGCGAGGCAAGCTCCGTTTCGAAGGGATACAGCAACCGATCGAGTTGGCGAGCAATCACCGGTTCGTCGGCCCGCGGCAACAGCGGTTCGACCGAGGCGAGGACCTCTTCCAGACGCTGAACGATCCGGCGAGCATGCGAATTCTTCTCGATGAATTCGGCTGCCTCGCCCTGCTTGAGGATGTTGACCCGATTCAGCAGGATATCGAAGCGAAGCATGACCTCATCGCCGTCGACGCCGCTGCCGGGGACAGCAATGGCGGCGACGCGCTGCTGCAAGCGCGTGAATTCCACCAGCGCTTGGCTCACCGCCCAGGTCGTATTGTAGCTGGCCACCTGCCGAAGCGCCTGTTGGCGTTCGACGATCAAGTTAGAAATGTAAGCCGTCGCCAGGACGAAGCAACCCACGGTTACCGCCAGCAGCAGTTGGACCAGTCGCATCGCCATTGCGGGTTTCTCGCGAGCGGAAATGTTATTCAACGATCAGCTTGGAGAGCTGCCATGCCGAGCGGCCGTAATAGGTCTGGCTCTGCAGCGCTGCGTCGCTGTCATAGGGGTAGACGATGAACAGCGGCCCCTTGTCCCGAACCGGCATATATTCGCCATCCCGCTTGAGGGCGATGATGGTGCCGTGCCTTGCGAAATCCTCGATGGGGATTTCCGTCATGTAATCGTTCAATGCAATGGCTCGCACCCGATCGCCGGTGGCGCCGACAAGCGTCATCAGCTTGTCCAAGCTGACACCTTCAAACGTGACCGGCTTGTCGTACCAAGGGGTCCTGGTCCGGAAGGACACCATCCCGAGCGATTCCAGCATCGCCCGATCGAATTCGGCGCTGTCGCCGGCATTGGTAACAGCGATTTCACCGGAAATGGTCAAAATCACCTTACCGGTCGGGGTTGCCAGCTCTCCCGCAAAAGCCAAACCGGTGAGGAAAATGTAAAGCCCGGCCAGTACCATGGCGATGGCCTGCTTTGCGCTTGGCCGAGGCATATCATGTCCTTCCATCTGAGGCGGACGTCATGTCCTCCCGTCTGAAGCGGACGAATCTTGTCAGACAAATGCTAACCGGTGGTGAATGCGGCGCATCTCGCGCGGGAGGCAGGCGTGGGCCTGACCCTGTTCGCATTTTATTAAAACGGTAAAGAATACATATTAAGCGTCATCGGGCTAATTGGAGAGGTCGGGCGCTCATGAACTTCCACCCAGCGAAATCGATACATCCCCAACTTTGCAACGAGCAGGTCGAGGACATTGATCCTTCCGGGCGGGAGGCGATGAGGGCCTTGGTCGCCGCCAAGATCGGCGAACTCTTCGACATTCTCCAGATCGACCACCAAAGCGACCATAATACCCGCGACACGCCCGAGCGCGTGGCCAAGATGTATGTCGAGGAGATTCTGCGCGGCCGCTACACGGCTCCGCCGGAGATCACCGAATTCGACAATGCCGACGGCTACGACCAACTCATCGTGACCGGGCCGATCGACGTGCGGTCCACATGCGCCCACCATCTGATGCCGATCTACGGTCAAGCCTATATCGGCATCCTGCCGGCCGCCGCCGGCAAGCTCATTGGCCTGTCGAAATACGATCGGATCGTCGATTATTTCTCGGCGCGGCTGCAGATCCAGGAAGAGCTGGTCAATCAGATCGGCCAGTTCATCTGCGAACGGACCAGCCCGCGGGGTCTCGCCGTCCGGATGAGCGCCGTGCACATGTGCAAGACCCACCGCGGGATCAAAGCATCCCACCGCAGCCGCATGGTCAGCTGTTGCTATTTCGGCGAAATGAAGAGCGACCCGTCGCTCAAAAGTGAGTTCCTGCAGGAATGCCTTGCGTTGGAACGCGGCGCGGGCGACTGAACCGGCTCGCCACCTCGACGCCCCGGTCCGGGAGATATCGATGAACCAGCCAGTCCGTACAGTCTCTTCGATGCGCAATTCGCGGGCGATCTACCGTTCGACCAAGGCTTATGACCACAGCGAAGGGCTCTCGTGCTGCTTTCGCCAATGGCGGGCGACACACTCTCACTGCCGGCTGATACACGGCTACGCCCTCGCCTTCCGCTTCGTCTTCGCCACCTTCGAACTCGATCAGCACAATTGGTGCTTCGACTTCGGCGGTTTGAAACCGGTCAAGGGGTGGCTGAAGGAGATGTTCGACCATACGATGATCGTCGCCGAGGACGACCCGGAACTGCCGCGCTTCCAAGCGCTCGCGGAAGCAGATCTGGTCGACCTGCGCGTGCTGCCGGCGGTAGGCTGCGAGGCGACGGCGAAATACGTCTTCGACTATGTCGCGACATTCCTGCGGGCGGAGACCGGCGATCGGGTTTGGCTCGAAAGCGTCGAGGTGTGCGAGCACGGCGGTAATTCGGCCATCTACGCGATCGGCTAGAGCGTCAGGCGATTAATCTGCAACATAGCCAGCGGCCTTGAGGTAGTTCCAACATTCTTCGGGCTCGAACAGGTCGCAGATGTTGCCGACTGCACGCCAGAGATCGTCG
>NZ_JAZHLK010000103.1:0-3931 GCF_036549515.1 Aurantimonas sp. E1-2-R+4
CGTCATCTCCTCGAGGCCCGCATGGGCAATCGCGGCAAGCGGGAGTTCATCCAGGTCCTGCGACTGATGGAGACGATCGCGATGCCGACCGTCGCCGATGCCGTGACCGAGGCTGCGGGTTTCGGTAAGTCCCGGACAGTGATTTCAGAAAGTCGCGGACACGGATTTCGGTAAGTCGCGGACAGCGATTTCGGAAAGTCCCGGACAGATAAATTCCGGGTTGGGTGCGGATTTCGAGAGCGCCGTTTTGGCAGGTTCATCGTCCACGAGGACGAGAGGGACCGATGCCGAGACGGAAAGCTGCGAAGCGAACCACCATGAAGGACATCAAGGCGATTCTTCGCCTGACCTACGCCGAGGGCCTTTCGGTCCGTGAGGTCGCCGAACGACTGCGGATCGGCCGCACGAGCGTCTCGACCTATCTGCTTCGCGCCCGGGAAGCGGGCATCGCCGGATGGCCGCCCCCGGAGCCCCTCGAAGAAGCGGGTCTCGAGCCGATCCTGTTCAAGCGGATGGGACGGCCGCCACGCGATCTCAGCGAGCCGGATTGGGCGGCAATGTCGCGCGAGCTGAAGCGCAAGGGCGTGACGCGGACGCTTTTATGGCAGGAATACCGCGCCGCGCATTCGGACGGCTACGGCTACACCTGGTTCTGCGAAGGTTTGCAGGCTTTTGAGCATCGGCGCAGCCCGAGCTTCCGCAATCACTTCGAGGCAGGCGCGGGCATGCAGACCGACTATGCCGGTCACACGGTGCCGGTCTTCGACCTGGACAAGGGACGGTTCCTTGAGGCGCAGATCTTCGTCGCCGTGCTTGGCGCCTCGTCCTACACGTTCGCTTATGCCAGCTTCAGCCAGGCGCTGCCGGACTGGATCGAAGGGCAATGCCGGGCCTTGGCCTTCTTCGGCGGCGTGACGAAGAGCATCGTCTGCGACAATCTGAAGGCCGGCGTTGCCAAGGCCCTGTGGTTCGAGCCGACGCTCAACGCGACCTTCGCGGCAATGGCCGAGCATTACAACACGACCATTCTGCCGACCCGGGTTCGCAAGCCCCGGGATAAAGGGAAGGTCGAGGGTGCGGTCCTGATCGTGGAGCGCTGGATCCTGGCGCGCCTGCGCAATCGGCGCTTCTTCTCGCTGGCCGAATTGAACGTGGCGATCCGCGAACTCCTCGACGACCTGAACGACCGGCCGATGCGCCATGTCGGCCAGAGCCGCCGCCAGCTCTTCGAGGCGGTCGAGCGCGATGCCTTGTCGCCGCTACCGGCGGCGCCCTTCGAATACGCCGAATGGAAGACCGCCAAGGTCCATCCCGACTATCACGTCGATGTCGAGCGGACGGTCTATTCCGTGCCGCACGGGTTGATCGGCCAGAAGGTCGACGTGAGGCTGACCCATCGGGTCGTCGAGATATTCCACGACCACAAGCGGGTCGCCAGCCATGTTCGCCGGTCGGCGCGCTCTGGCCATGTCACCGTCAACGAGCACATGCCCAAGGCGCATCGGCGCTACGCCAACACGACGCCGGAGAGCCTGATGCGGCAGGCGGCGCGGATCGGCGTCAATACCGCCATTCTCGTCGAGCGACTGATGCGCGACCGGCCGCATCCCGAACAGGGCTATCGCTCCGCCATGGGCGTTATCTCGCTCGCACGCCGGTTCGACAAGCCTCGTCTCGAGGCGGCGTGCGAGCGCGCCCTCACGATCAACGCGATCTCCTATTCCTCGGTCAACGCCATTCTCAAATCCGGGCTCGACCGCGCCAAACCCTCAGAGCCCGTCAGACCCTCGCCGCCGCACGGCAACATCCGCGGCAACGCCTATTATCAATGACAAAGGAACATTCTCTCATGCTGAACCATCCGACCATCGACCAGATGCAGGCGCTCGGCCTTGCCGGAATGGCGAGCGCCTATCGCGATTTGAGCGAGCAGCCCGGAGCGACGGAGCTTGCCCGCGACGAATGGCTGGGTCTCATGCTCGATCGCGAGACGGCCGTTCGCGCCGACAAGCGGCTGACCAACCGCCTTCGGCTCGCCAAGCTCCGCTTTCCCGACGCTTCCATCGAGGACATCGACTTCACCGCCGCCCGCGGTCTCGACCGGCGTCAGGTGCTGTCGCTGGCGCAAGGCGAGTGGTTGAAAGCCAACGAGAACTTGATTCTCAATGGACAGACCGGCACCGGCAAGACGTGGCTGGCCTGTGCCTTCGGTCGACAGGCGGCCCGGCTCGACCATTCCGTCCTTTATGTCCGGATGCCGCGCCTGTTCGAGGCTTGCCTATCCGGTTGATTCCCACACCCACTAGATCTAGTGTTGGGCATGGATGTCCTGGCCCGTGAAGACCTGCCGTTCCCGCAGTCTCTGCCGGAGTTGCAACGTATTTTCCCGGACGACGCGGCCTGTGCCGCCTATCTCGAAAACGCCCGCTGGAATGGAGGGTTCACCTGTCCAAGGTGCGGCGTCGTTGGCGAGCCGTTCCGTTTCGAGGCGCGCCCGGGCGTTCTGCGCTGCCGCGCCTGTCGCAAAGACGTAAGCCTGATGGCTGGGACCGTCATGGAGCGCAGCCACACGCCGTTGTCGACCTGGTTCTGGGCGGCTTACTTGATCGCCAGCCACACGCCGGGAATGTCGGCCGTCCAATTTCAGCGGCAGCTCGGCCTGTCGCGCTACGAAACCGCTTTCGGCATCCTTCATAAGCTCCGCGCCGGGATGGTGCGCCCGGAGCGCGACAAGATTGGCGGCAAGCCGCAAGAACATGTCGAAGTGGATGAAACGTGGGTTGGAGGACGGACCCGCGGCGAAGGCCGGGGCGTCCATCACAAGGTTCTCGTCTCCTGCGCCGTGGAGGTGCGTCACCGCAAGCCGGGAACCAAGCTCGACAATCGGAAAGACGGTCGCTACGCGGGGCGCGTTCGTCTCGCTGTCGTCCCTGACCGTAGCGCCAATTCGCTCTGCGGATTCGTCGAAAACGCCGTCGCTCCCGGATCGCTGATCGTCACGGACGATTGGAGCGGCTATGCCGGCCTTCGCAAGCGCGGATTCGACCACCACGCGATCGCCGAATGCGGAGACCCAGAGATCGCAGAGGAATTCCTGCCGATCATCCACTTGGTCTTCGCCAATCTGAAGACTTGGATCAATGGCATCCATCATGGAGTCAGCGCCAAGCATCTACAAGCCTACCTCAACGAGTTCACGTTTCGATTCAATCGGCGCTTCTATCCCTTCAACGCGTTCCGCTCGCTGCTCGGAATCGCCGGCGAGGCAGCTGCGCCGACCTTTGACGGGCTTTACTCCGGGGAATGGGCGCACCCCACATTTAGTGGGCGTGGGTAACAACCGGATAGGCAAGGTTCGAGGATCTCGCCATGGCCCGCCTCGATGGCCGCTTCCCGCGTCTGGTCGACAAACTCGCCCGCGCCCAGCTTCTGATCCTCGATGACTGGGGAACCCATGGCCTGGGCGATCAGCAGCGTCTCGATCTCCTGGAAATCTGCGAAGAACGCTACCGCAGGAAATCAACGTTGATCACCGCCCAGGTGCCCGTATCGCGCTGGCACGATCTCATCGGAAGCCCGACGATTGCCGATGCGATCCTCGATCGCCTCGTCCACAACGCCCATCGCGTCAACCTGGAAGGGGAAAGCATGCGCAAAACCAAAACCGTCGCCGCTTGACCGCGATCGCAATCCGCGAAATCAATCACCCTTGAACGAAACAAGGCTCTTCGATCTTCACGCCCAAAGCTGTCCGGGACGTTCCGAAACGAGTGTCCGCGACTTTGCGAAACGGCTGTCCTGAATCAGCGAAATCCGCAACCGAGGCGATCCGGCTCGGGGCGGTGGGGTTCGACGCCGTCAAGCAAATCGCGCTGGCCCGTGTCGAGCGGCGTCCGCTTCGGCTCGACCTGGCCCGTTATCCCCATCTGCC
>NZ_JAZHLK010000104.1:0-3913 GCF_036549515.1 Aurantimonas sp. E1-2-R+4
CGGATCGGCTCGAACTCGGCCGCCACCGGCTCGGCCATGCGCACCGTCAGGTCGCCCGCCGACAGTCGCTCGAAACCGACCTCCACCACGCCGACGAAGGCGCGCAGATCCTCCGCCTTGGCATTGTCCAGCGACGCCTGGCGGGTCTGTTCCGCCTCGCGTTCGCGGGAGAGCCGTTCTGTTTCCTGGCTGGATGCTTCCGCACGACCCTGTTCTTCCCGCGCAAGCTCGGTCGCCTCGGCAATGCTCTTGAACATGGCGGAGACCGTATAGGCGAGCCACAGAAGGACAGCCGCTTCCGTAACCAGGATGACCGCGTGCAGGCCGAAGCGCACGACGTCGGTGCCGCCGGGATAGATCGCCGCCGGCAACGCGAAGTTCAGCACCAGGTGGTGCAGGGCGGTTGCCACCGTCGCCCCCGCGATCACACGCCAATCGAACATCGCTCCGACCACCGCGAGACCGGCGAAATAGGCCATGTGCATATCGACTTGAAGGTAGTTGCCGCTGAGCGCCGAAACGAGGATGGAAATATTGCCCACGAGGCCGACGGCGCAGACCATTCGCGCCGTCGATCCGAGGTCGGCCCTCCGGGACAGCAGCAGACTGACGACCGCGATGGCGACCGCGGCGAGCGTCGGCGCGATGACCGACCGGGCATTCGCCATTTCAACCAGCATGATCACCGGCACAAAACCGAACTGGCCGAGAGAGATCCAGCTCGTGATACGGGCGCGGTGCGCGTCAAGATTTTTCATCGCATTCATGGTCGAGTTCCTAGTCAGTGGTGCTTGCGCAGCCGATCGTGGCTGCGTCGAGAACGAGCCATGCACCGGTGGCGCGAAGCCGCCCCGGCAAGCCTTCGTCGGTGAATTCGAGGACGGCTACGGAGGGCCAGGCCCCCGCATCCATGAGATTGCCGGCCCTGGCGGCCGCCTGGATGACACGCGCTTGTGGCCACCATGGCGGAAAAACCGCCGCGAGGCTTTCGGTGCTGGCAAGACTGGGACCCGGAATCGCGACGATGAGGGTCGCCAACGCCATGACGGACCCGGCGATCCAGCTGAGCGTGTGCGATTTCATTGCGGTCGTGAACATCATCGGACGCCTTGCAGCGGGAAAATCGCAGCGGCAAGAACTGTCATGCTCGCACCAGCCCCCCGCCGAAGTCATTGTTTAAAGAGCGAATCTGAATAGATCGCAAACATGATCAATCGATCGACCGGATGGGTTTGAGCCCCGAAGGTCGCTGTCCAAAGATTGCCGTTAGGGTAATAGAGCCGGGTAGCGGTCCGGGGCGTCGGCCCGTTAATCGTCAAGATTGCGAGGACGGAGCGCGGCATTGCCCGAAAGGACGGCGCAAGGACGGGAAAGGCCAGTCTGTCCGCGACGGAGTCGCTCGAAGACATCCCATCACCTTCCGGCAGGACCATGCCGCGTGTCGAAGATATAAAAACGCCGCGCGTTCTAACGAACACGCGGCGTTGTCGCTGACGGTCAAGCGTTCGGCTTGACGTGACCCGTCTTGGCCGGGGTCAGAACTCTTCCCAGCTGTCGGTGTTGGTCTGTTCGGCACGGGCGGCGCCGCCGGTGCCGGTGGTCTTCATTTGCGGTACGCCGCGCGATGGCGTGGCCGGCCGTGCCCGGTTGGCGGCATGGGCGGCGTTGCCACCCGACCGCGAAGCCTGGCCCCGCCCGCCGCTGGCCGAGCCGGTCTTGAACTGCGCCATCGCGCTCGCCAGTTCCTCGGTCTCGTTGGTCAGGGTCTGGCTCGCCGCCGTCGCCTCTTCCACCATCGCCGCGTTCTGCTGCGTCACCTTGTCCATCTGGTCGGCCGCGCCGGACACCTCGCGCAAGCTCGTCGCCTGCTCCTTGGCGCTCACCGCGATGGTCGCGATCAGCTCGGCCATCGAACTGACCTCCGCGACGATCTCGTCCAGCGACTTGCCCGACGCGGTGACCAGCTCGACGCCGCTCTCCACCTGGCTGCGCGACGTCGCGATCAGCGTCTTGATCTCCTTGGCCGCTTCCGCCGAGCGCTGGGCCAGCCCGCGCACTTCCTGGGCGACCACCGCAAAGCCCTTGCCGGCCTCGCCCGCCCGCGCCGCCTCGACGCCCGCGTTCAGCGCCAGAAGGTTGGTCTGGAAGGCGATTTCGTCGATCACCCCGATGATCTGGTTGATCTGCTCGGAGGATTTTTCGATCTGGCTCATCGCCGCGACCGCCTGGCCGACGATCTCGCCGCCCTTCTGGGCCTTGCCGCGGGCGGAACTCGCCGCCGTCTGCGCCTTGCCGGCGCCCTCGGCCGTCTCGTTCACCGCCGTCGTCACCTCGCCCAGCGCCGCCACCGTCTCTTCCAGGTTGGCCGCTTGCTGTTCGGTGCGCTGCGCCAAGTCGTTCGACGCCGTGTTGATCTCCTGCAGGCCCGAGCGGATCGAGCCGATCGAGGTCACCACATTGCCGATCGCATCTTCCAGCTTGCCGACGCTGTCGTTGAACTTCGCCCGGATCGGCTCGAACTCGGCCGCCACCGGCTCGGCCATGCGCACCGTCAGGTCGCCCGCCGACAGTCGCTCGAAACCGACCTCCACCACGCCGACGAAGGCGCGCAGATCCTCGGCTTTGGCATTGTCCAGCGCCGCCTGACGGGTCTTCGCCTGCTCCTGGTCGATCCGCGCTGATTCCGCCTCGCTCTCAAGACGTTCCTGCTCAATCGCCGCCTGCTTGAAGCTCTCCAACGCGGCGGCCATCGCCCCAATCTCATCCTTGCGGCCAACGCCCGCGATCACAACGGTCTTGTCTCCGTCCGCCAGCCGCCGCATCACGTCGGTCATGGCGTTAATCGGAGTGGCGATTCCCCGAGACAGGAGCCAGCCAAGCCCGGCCGCCGAAATGATGAGGAACCCCATGCCGAGGACTACGGCCCATTTCACCATGCTGTTCCGACTGACCTCGACTGCGGTCGCCTCTGCGATCGTCTCGTCCTGTCGAGCCCGGATCGCATCCAGGGTCTCCTCCACCGGCTCGATGAACTCGTCGGCCTTGCCGGAATTGAAGAGGTCCAGCGCGCGCGGGTAACTCACCGGGCTCGCGGCCAACTCGATCACCGGATCGGCGATTTCCGTATGCCACGCGCTCATGGCCTTCTCGAGCACCGACAGATGACCCGACATGTCCGGGTCAGCGCCAGCGCGCGCGCGAAGATCCGTCACGTGTTTCAAAAAGGTCTGGTAGTGGTCCTTCGTCCGTGTGGCAAAATACGGATCGCGCGTGATCATGAACCCGCGCAGCGACCCCTCCTGGCGAGCGACCGCGAAACGCGCCTCCATCGCGGCGTCCTCGACGGCCATATAGACGTCCTTGGCCTTACCGGCGCTCTGGACATTCTCCATGAACATGAAAATGGCGGAGCCCATGATCGCGGCTCCGAGCACCATGACGGCGAAGGCCGCGGTGATCTTCCTGGAAATGTTGACGTTCGCCAATCGCATGAGTTCCCCCCCAAAGATATAATCGAGTGGCCGGCACAGCTCCGCGACAGGAACCCGACACCGCCGAACCTCTCGGCGGACTTCGCGGCACGATCGACACAGCTTTTGCGGCCATCCTCTTCCGGGGCAGACATTCGTTATAAATGCTTACCAAATTGTTTCGTCAGGCTCCCTTCGAAATGGAATTCCAATCACCGGAGGCCGCTCGCGTCTGTTCCACGTCTGCCCAGCTGCGGGCATGACAAAGCCGGCGAGGGTTGAGGCCCCGCCGGCTCTGATTGTGATAGGTCGTGGTACTCCCGTCAGCGGCCCGAGAAGGATGCGGCTCAGAACTCTTCCCAGCTTTCGGATTCGGCCTTGGGGGCGCGGGCGGCGCCGCCCGTTCCGGTGGTCTTCATCTGCGGCACGCCGCGCGACCGCGC
>NZ_JAZHLK010000105.1:0-3809 GCF_036549515.1 Aurantimonas sp. E1-2-R+4
AGCACTACTTTGGCATATTTTTAGCGCGCGAGGATTTTAGAGATTGAACGAACCCGCTAGCGCGGGAGTGGAGCGAGCGTTTTAGGAGAGTCCTCCTGTCTGCGAGGATTGTGGTTGTTAGCCCGATCCCAGAGACAGGAGCACCTCCGATGGCCGATGTGAGCCCTCTTCGCCGCCGCATGATCGAGGACATGACGGTCCGCAATCTGTCGCCGGCGACGCAACGATCCTACCTCCATGCGGTGACGAAGTTCAGCCGCTATTTCAGCCGTTCGCCGGACCATCTGGGCCTGGAGGACGTGCGGGCCTTTCAGGTTCATCTAGTCTCCACCGGCATCTCCTGGCCGGCTCTCAACCAGACGGTCTGCGCGCTGCGGTTCTTTTATGGCGTCACGCTCGGTCATGGCGAAATTCCGGAACGGATCCCGTATGCCCGCGAGCCGCGCAAGCTGCCGGTCGTTCTGAACGCGGACGAGGTCGTGCGTTTCCTGGAAGCGGTGCCAAGCCTAAAGACGCGGGCGGCGCTGACGACGGCCTACGCGGCGGGGCTTCGCGCTTCCGAAGCCGTCGGCCTGAAGGTCGGCAATATTGACAGCGGCCCGATGGTTATCCGGGTCGAGCACGGCAAGGGCGGCAAGGACCGCACCGTGATGCTGTCGGCGCAACTACTGGCCATTCTGCGCACCTACTGGCGCCTGACCCGACCAGGACGCTGGCTGTTTCCCGGCCGCGACGAGGATAAGCCGATCGACGTGCAGGTTCTGCATTCGGCTTGCCGGTCGGCTCGCGCCGCCGCCGGCATCGACAAGCGCGTGACGGTGCACACGCTGCGGCACAGCTTTGCCACCCATCTTCTGGAAAGCGGCACCGACATCCGCATCATCCAGGTGCTGCTCGGGCACGCCCATCTGTCGAGCACAGCCCACTATGCCCAGGTCTCAAACCGGCTCATCCGGCGCACGACCAGCCCGCTCGATCGATTGACGCTGGAGGTGGTGCCCCCGGCCTGATCGGCCAGGACCGTGCCAGCCGATCTGGAGGTGGCCGATATCTTCCGCCGTCACGGCAATGCCTACCGCCGGGCGCATGAGGGGCACATGGGCCGCGTCGAGCGGCGCGTGATGAGCGCGATCGAGATGTGCCGCACAGCGGAACTGGGCGGTCACGTCGAGGCCTGCGCCTCGTGCGGCGTCATCCGCTGCGCCTACAATTCCTGCCGCAACCGACACTGTCCGAAGTGTCAGGGACAGGCGCGCACCGACTGGCTCGCGGCTCGCCAGGCAGACCTTTTGCCTGTGCCGTACTTCCATGTTGTGTTCACGCTGCCCGCGCCCGTTGCCGAGATCACGTTCCAGAACAAGGCGAGGGTCTACGCCATCCTGTTCAAGGCAGCCGCCGAGACGCTGCGCACCATCGGCGCCGACGAGAAGAATCTCGGTGCCGAGATCGGCCTTGTCGCCATCCTCCATAGCTGGGGCCAGACCCTCACCTATCATCCCCACCTCCATTGCATCGTGCCGGGCGGCGGCCCCTCGCTGGATGGCTCGCGATGGATTGCCTGCCGACCCGGCTTCTTCCTCCCGGTCCGCGTGCTCTCGCGCCTTTTTCGCCGACGGTTCCTGGAAGAACTGCAAGCCGCCTTCGATGCCGGTGAACTCGCATTCTTCGGCAATCTCGCCGGCCTCGCACAATCCGCCGCCTTCGCCCGCAGGCTGCGCGAGCTCCGCCGGATCGAATGGGTCGTCTATGCCAAGCCGCCCTTCGGCGGCCCGGAGCAGGTGCTGGCCTATCTCGGCCGCTACACCCATCGCGTTGCCATTTCCAACGCGCGGCTCGTCGAGATGAGCGATGACGGCCGCGTTTCCTTCCGCTGGAAGGACTATCGCCACCACGGAAAGTCGAAGGTCATGGTTCTCGACGCCGACGAGTTCATCCGGCGCTTTCTCCTGCACACCCTGCCGGACGGCTTCCATCGCATCCGCCATTACGGCTTCCTGGCCAATGGTCACCGGGCCGCCAGACTGGTCCTCTGCCGGGCCCTGCTCGACGTTCTCCCGCCCGGCCCCGCAGCCAAACCTGCCAGCGACCCGGCGAGCACGGATTTGGCTCATCGCTGCCGGTGCTGCGGCGGCATGATGTTCATCCTCGCCACGCTGCCGCGACCGGCATCGCGACGTCCCGCCTTCTGGCACGATACATCATGACCCTCAGGCATTCCGAAAGCGCCGGACCCGTTATGCCAACCGCCCGATGCGGCGGACAGAATCTCATTGTTCGTGGTGATCCTTTCGGTCCGGAACGGCACCAGAGCCGCGGCTATGGTGCGGGACGAAACGGCTTCATCCCGGTCGGACGGTCCGCCGAGGAGGTTGCCGACCCGCGCCCGCGGACCTCACAGAAGCCTCCAGATTCCCAGGATGGGTTTTCGATGATTCATAGGAGGTCGGCTTTTTGGAGGGCCGGCCATGGACAGGAACTGGCAAGCTGAACTGGAGCGCTGGCTGACGCCGTTTTCCGCGGCGCTGCGGCACAAGACGCGGGCACGGATGTGCCCGGCCTATATCGCGGGGCTGATTGGCCCTGGCGATCGCAAGAGCATTCAGCCGATGGCGGCACGCGACGGCGGCGTGAGCTACGACCAGCTTCATCATTTCATCGGCAGTGGCGTTTGGGATGCAGCGCCTCTCGAAGCAGCGCTTCTCGTCGAAGCCGACAAATTGGTCGGGGGCGACAGTGCTTGGTTGATCCTCGACGACACCGCTTTGCCGAAGAAGGGGCGTCACTCGGTTGGCGTTGCGCCACAATACGCCTCCGCGCTTGGGAAGACGGCCAACTGTCAGTCTCTGGTTTCGGTGACGCTGGCATCGCGCGAGGTGCCGGTGATGGTAGGGCTGCGGCTGTTTCTGCCGGAGACCTGGACAAACGATCCCGAGCGCATGGTGCGGGCTCGCGTACCGAAGGATCGACAGGCTGCGGTGACAAAACCGGAGATCGCGATCGAGGAGATCGACCGTGTCATCGCCTCCGGCGTGCGTTTCGGCTGCGTGCTCGCCGATTCAGGATATGGATCAAGCGGGCCTTTCCGCCAGGCTTTGAGCAGGCGCGGCCTCAAATGGGCGGTGGGTTTGTCGCGTCGCCAGAATGTCTACCCAGCCGAAATTGCCCTGATCTTTCCCGTCGCCAAAACCGGAAATCGCCGCAAATACCACATTCCTGACCAGCCTCCGGTTTCCGCCGAGACGAGGTTGGCCGGAGAGAAATGGCGAAAGGTCAGCTGGCGACAGGGCACCAAGGGCCGACTGTCCTGCCGCTTCGCCGCCCGCCGTGTCCGGCTTGCCGATGGCCATAGGCACAGGATGCACGACGGCCGCGTCCAGGCCATGCCTGGCGACGAAGTCTGGCTCGTCGGCGAGCGGCGGTCGACCGGAGAGCAAAAATACTATGTGTCGAACCTGCCAGGCGATGCCACCATCAGGATGCTCGCCGCTGCCATCAAGGCCAGATGGATCTGTGAACAGGCGCACCAGCAACTCAAGGAAGAGCTTGGACTCGACCACTTCGAAGGCCGATCCTGGACGGGATTACACCGACATGCCCTGATGACGATGATCGCCTACGCCTTCCTCCAATCCCGCCGCCTCAAAGCAGCGGGACGGAAAAAAAAGAGTCACAGGTCCGCCGCCACAACCCAGCATGCCGGCCATCAGGCAAGCCATCCTCGATCTCTTCGCACGACCTCCGCCCCTGCGATGCCCTCATTGTGAAATGCTCATCGCAGAAACCGACAAACCAAAAGTGCCAAAGTAGTG
>NZ_JAZHLK010000106.1:0-3754 GCF_036549515.1 Aurantimonas sp. E1-2-R+4
GCCCATCAGCGCCAAAATGCCGAAAAGTTCATTGCCCCTGCATCGAGGGCCGCGTAACGTTCAACCCGGCATCGCCGCTCAACGAAGTTCAACAAACTTCGGGACATCCCCTCCTTGTCGGCGCCTCTTGGCGAATCTTTTCGGCCGAGGCTCGCCATGTCGCGCGTGGTGGTGCCTTTGCCCGAAATGCGGACACGGAAGGAGTGGACAAATGGCGGATGTGCGGGTCATCTGCGCGATCGGTCGCAGCGGACAACTCGGCCTGGGCGGCCAGTTGCCGTGGGAGAGGCGGCCGGAGCGGGTCTATACCGAGGACGTCGAGCGTTTTTTCGAGATCACCCGCGGCCATGTGCTGATCGCCGGACCGAAGACGGTCGCCTCCTTTCCAAGCTTTGCCAAGAACGACCGGGTCATCGTCGAGATTCGCTCGTCGGATGATCCGCAGGAAGTGCTCTCCCGCTTTCCCAACCGCGTCGTTTATGTTGGGGGAGGGCCGGCCGTCTGGGATGTCTACGCGCCTTATGTCCGGCACTGGGACATCAATACGCTGCCCTATGACGGCGAAGCCGACACCTGGTTTAATCCCGCCTGGCTCGNTGGGATGTCTACGCGCCTTATGTCCGGCACTGGGACATCAATACGCTGCCCTATGACGGCGAAGCCGACACCTGGTTTAATCCCGCCTGGCTCGTCGCGGCCGGCAACCGGCGAGGCTGAGCCATGCGGCCGAGTGGAGCGCCGTCTCCGTCAGTGCGGCGCGACGGCTGCGCCCAACTCCCGAGGATCGATGCCGCATTCGCCTGCGATGGCCTGGCATAGCCCGATCATCAAAGGGGTGAGAGGACCATCCGGCTGTCGGATGGTCGACGGATCGAGCGTCGCGGGCGAGATCAGCCGCAGGCTGTTGGTCAGGAACACCGTGGCGCCCGCAAGATCGGCAAGCCCGAGCGAGCGTTCGCGACCGGCTAGGCCGAATTCTGCGGCATGAGCGAGAACCCAGCGGCGGGTAATCCCTTCGAGAACGCCGTCGGCAAGTGGCGGGGTCGACAGTTCCCCGTCCTTGAGCACGAACACGTTGGCGAGCGCCGAGCACGCAACGCGATCCTTGGTGTTGAGGAACAATGCCTCGTCGGCGCCGGCCTGCCGGGCCGCGTGATTGGCGAGGACCGCATCGAGATACGCCAGTGATTTCATCCGTGTGGTGGGCGAGGTCTCATTGCGCCGGATCGAGGACACATCCAGGCGGGTCGCCGAGAACATCGCGCTCGGCGTCAGCGGCGCGGACGAGCCGAGGATGGTCGGACGCGGGTCCGGGGGGAGGGCGATGCCACGTGGTCCCGGCCCACGCGTGAGAGTGAGCCGGATCGAGCCGTTGACCTGTCGTTCCGCCAGCGCGGACATGGCGGACTGCAGATCGTTTCGTGCCACCGGGATCTCCAGGAGTCCGGCAGCGCCGGCAAGGCGGTCGAGATGGTCGTCCATGCGAAACACCCGACCGCCGAGAACCAGCGCGGTATCGAATACGCCGTCCGCGAGGAGCAGCCCCCGGTCGTTGGCCGCGATCGCGCCGTCGCACGGGGCGAAGGCGCCGTTAAGCCAGATGTCGGTCATGCCAAGCCTCAGCGAGGGTCAGGAAGTTCTTGAAGATCAGTTCGCCCTGTTCGCTCAGCACCGATTCAGGGTGAAACTGGATGCCATAGGTCGGGTGTGCGCGATGGGAAAGCGCCATGATCTCGCCTTCCGGCGAGCGCGCGTCGACACGCAGGCTCTCCAGCATCGCCGGTGTCTCCTCGACGATCAGCGAATGGTAGCGCCCCACAGTCGTCGGGCTTGGCATTGTCTCGAACAAGCCCGTCGCACCATGATGGAGTTCCGAGGCCCGGCCGTGCATCGGCTTCATCGCGCGAATCACGGTGCCGCCGAAGACCTCGCCGATCACCTGATGGCCGAGACAGACGCCGAGGATGGGAAGGCGGCCGGAGAATGCGCGAACTAGATCGCGTGAGATTCCCGCCTCGGCCGGCGTGCAGGGGCCGGGGGAAACGATGATCGACGTCGGCCGCAACGCCTCGATGTCGGCCAATGTCAGCGAGTCGTTGCGCACGACCTGCGTGTGGCCGCCCAGTCGGTCGAGATAGCGGGCGACGTTGAAAACGAAGCTGTCGTAGTTGTCGATGACGAGGATCATCCGGCATCGTCCTCGAACGCCGCGAGGACGCGAGTCGCCTTGGTGAAGGTTTCCTCGTATTCGGCTGCGGGGTCGGACAGAACGGTGATGCCGCCACCGGCGGCGAGGCGTGCCTTGCCGTCGGCGAAGCTGACCGTGCGGATGGCGATGTTGAGATCCATCGCGCCGTCGAAGCCGAGATAGCCGATGGCGCCGCAATAGGGGCCTCGCGCGGTCTTCTCGATCTCGGTGATGATGTCCATCGCGCGGATTTTCGGCGCTCCGGTGATCGAACCGCCCGGAAAGGTCGCGGCGATGAGATCGCCCGGCGTTATGCCTTCAAGTAGGCGGCCGGTGACGACCGAGACGAGGTGATGCACCGATGCGTAGCTTTCCAGACCGCACAAGACCGGCACCGCGACGGAATCGGCTTCGCAGACACGCGACAGGTCGTTGCGCAGCAGGTCGACGATCATCACGTTCTCAGCCCGGTCTTTCTCGGATGCCAGCAGCGCCGCCGCGAGCGCCCGATCGTGGGCCGGATTGGCCGCGCGTTTCGCCGTCCCCTTGATCGGGCGGGTTTCAACCCTCCGTCCGGCGAGCTTGAGGAACCGCTCCGGCGAGGACGAGGCGATGGCGAGATCAGGGTAGTCGAGAAAGGCACCGAAGGGGGCGGCATTGCTGCGCCGCAGCTTGAGATAGAGCTGAAATGGATCGAAGCCGTCAGGCAGGGTTGCCTCGAAGGTCTGGGCGATGTTGGCCTGATAGACATCACCGGCGAGGATGTAGTCGCGCACCCGTTCGATCGCCGCGTGATAGTCGGCGGCGAAGAAGTTCGAACGCCAGTCGAGAGCGGGTGCAGGCGAGCCGGAAGATGCGGATGCCGGTGTCGCGAGCGCCGCCTTGTACGCCGCGATCCGCGCATGTGCGTGACGCTCGCGGTTCGCCTCGTCGGCGGGATGGCCGGACGCGATGATGAAGGCCCGATCGTCGACGAGATCGAACGCAAGAATCGTGTCGTAAAGGTTGAACCGCAGGCTCGGCACCTCCGGATCGAGATCCGGCGGCGTCGCGAGCCGCTCCAGATGATGCGCGAAGTCATAGCCGATGAACCCGATGGTACCGCCCTGGAACGGTGGCAGGCCGGCGACCGCCTCGGTGCGATACTGCCGCAGGGTCGCATCCAGCGCGGCCAATGGGGCACCTTCGAGCCGGCGTCCGTCCACCATCGCGCCGCCCGCGTCGACGGCGAAGCGGGCAAAAGGCGAGGCTGCGACATAGGCGTAGCGGCCCAGCGTCGCGTGCCGCATGGCGCTGTCGAGGAAGGCGAGGCCGCCGAGCGGCCTGAGGCGGGCCGCCGCGACGTCCGGCGCCAGGGGATCGATCTCTTCGTAGACCATGACGGCAATTGCCCAGAAGCGCGTGCGCGCGTCAAACGGGGCCACAGCCGCACTAACGATCGGGGCTGACCGCAAGGGAATGTCCCGGTCTCTGTTGAAACTCTGAAGTGGGCGGCGTTGCCCGCCTTGAGCCGTTAGGCTCGGGGTGCCGATTCCACTGAGGAGAGCAACGCCATGACGAGAGATA
>NZ_JAZHLK010000107.1:0-3710 GCF_036549515.1 Aurantimonas sp. E1-2-R+4
CCCGCGGTTTGCTTTCGTCCACATCGCTTCCATGCCCTCGTCGAATCAAATCAACAGCATGGAATCACAAACGATTCATATCATTCAACTTCTTTGTGGACCGACACTAAGATTTCAGCCATGCCACTGCCTCAAGATCAAAACCGTCTCTTGAAAGACTGAGAAACGCTAAATGGCGGGAAGTTCGGCTGTCTCAGAGAACCTTGAAGCAGATCGAAATATTGCGCCCATGCAAATTTGTTCACGATCGCATCGGGCCGTTCGAATGTGAAAATCTCAATGCCATCGAAATTGCCTGTCGCCTGATACCGAGATTTGGCTACAGGCGTTATGTAGAGTCGGATCGCATATCTGATGTTGTTCAAGAACTCTGCGATCGTACTTGCGTGATAGGCCAGCAGGTGGGTGTGAAACCAGTCCCAACAGTCTGGAAGCGCGAGGTATGCGTCGCTCTCGTCGATGGTGACGCCGTTGTCCGCCAAGATCGTTCGCAGTCGATTAGCCTGGCCACCAAGGCGCAGAAAGTTGTGCTTTCCGATGTCACCGCTCATCCGGATGAAGTCGATCCGCTTGATACGAAGATTGACGTTTACCTCGATACTCCCCAGCCAAACCTCATCAACCGAAGCGTAGGCCTCCAGCCAGTCGCTGAACTCGGTCACGATGCGCTGCAGGTGCTCGATGCCTCGACCGATCAACGGGTTCTTGCAGATACGGCTCAGATAGAAGAGCGTCGTGTGATCAGTTGCTCGACCGCCGTTTTCGGGTTTGGACAGGCCGAATGGCAAGCCACCCTTTCCTTTGCCCGTCACCGGAGACAGAAAGTCTCGTAGGAAGGTCCCGAACTGCCTCAGCGATTGGGCAGTTTGCGGCAGCAGGTGTGTGTCGTGGCGATGGTCGCCAAGCGGACAGAAGATCGAATGATTGACCATGTCATCGACCATGCTGACCACGGCGCTGAGGATGATCGCTTCCTGTTCGATCTCGGTGAAAGTCCCTGGCGTTTTCGTCATAAATCCTTCGAAAATTGCTCGCGAAACCGGATGATGCAAGACTCCTGATCACAAGACCACACCCTCCGGAGGAAATCGTTTCATGGGACGACGTAAGAGCAAGTTGTCGCTGGATGAGCGAGCGGCTTTGCCTGTCGCGCAGGATAACCCTCACATCGAATATCTTCGGCTCAGTCGCCGGGATATCTGCGAGACCGAGATCAACTCGGCGGTCCGTCTGTTCCTGCTTGACGAAGATCCCATTTCTGCGCACCTCCTTGCCAGTGCGGCAACCGAAATTATGAGTGCATTGTCGAAGGGCCAATCCGGCGTAGGCCTAAACGATGTGCGTGCATTCACAAAGGAGGTTGGCGTGGCCGCCGACCTGGAGGAGGAACTCTTCAGCAGCTTGCAGCACCCCTACAATTTTCTAAAGCATTCATCGTCGGACTTCAGTGTCGAGAACGATTTCTCGGTTGATTACATTGTGATGGGGCTCTACACGGCGATCCACAGCTACAAGATACTGTTCGAAAATCTATCCCCTGAGATGCGGGTATTCTATAGGATGGTGACTGCTTGGCGCCTCTGTGAGTGGTGGCCTGAAGATCCGCACTTCCCGGAGAAGCTACAGGCCGCGCGCCAGGTGGGCTTGACCGATGTATCTCGTGAGGAGTTTTGCGAGGTCGGTCGGCGCCTGCTTCAACGCGAGTGGGACGCCGAGCCTGCACAGTGATTTAATCCCCTGATGTCACCTCGATCCCGAAACCCCTACTTCTGCTTGATTACTGCCCTGTGTCTGCTTTCAGGAAACGGCGGAACAAATCCTAATAAGCGAAATAGGGTGCATTGCCGCCGAAGCTGATTGACCAGGTAAAGGGCCGCTTTCCCGGCGTAGTCGCCCGAAACCTGCCAGTCCGTTTCCCACCCAAAACGGCCGCTTACCCCGGTGCCAGTCGATCCGCCCGTGCCGGCGCCGCGATGAGGCCCCCCTCCTTGCGCGAGACGCGCTGGTGCAGATGCACCATCAGCGCCGCGGCGAAGAGCGGCGTCAAAAGGTTGAGCAGCGGCACCGCGAGGAAACCGGCGATGAGCAGGCCGGCCAGAAACACCGTCGTGCCGTAGCGGCCGCGCAGCGCTTTCGCCTCCGCCTCGGTCCGATAGCGCATGGCCGCGAACTCGAAATATTCGCGACCGAGCAGATAGCCGTTGACCACGAAGAAGGCGGCGATGTTGATCCCCGGCACCAGCAGCAGAACCAGGGCGAGCAGATTGCCGAGGATCACCACGCCGAAGAATTTCACCGACAGGATCAGGCCGGGAATCAGCGGCATGGCCGTTCCCGCCGAGACCTCGGGATAGGTGTTCGCCTCAACCACCTCCGCCACGTCGTCGAGAAACAGGCTGGCGATCACCGCGCTGATCGGCCCGATCAGGAAGGCCAGAAGGATGGCGAGGGCAAACCCGGCCGCCCAGCCGGCGAGGCTGCCCGCCTGGTCGACCCAGGAGGGGGCATCGGGAAAGAGATTGGACAGGAACGGAACCGCGAACCATTCCGCGATGGTCGCGATCCCGAACCACAGGGCGACCAGCACGACGGCGGTCAGGCCGAGGGTCTTCCACAGCGCGCCACGAAAGGGCGGGGAGAACATGTCGGCGAAGGCCAGCCGAGCGGAAGCGAAGATCATCGATGCATCCTTTCCATCGCCCCGCGAGATAGGCATCGGCGCTGGCCCCCGCAACGCTGGCTCTGTGATCGTCCCCGTATACAGCTACGGCTCCGCTACTTGATCCAAATTGCCACCCACTCTACAATGTAGAGCGAAGGAGGTGATCTATGCTGGGTAAGTTTGAAGAGCACTGCATGCTGGCCCTTCTCAGATGCGGACCACGATCGACGTCAGCCGATGTATTCAAGGTTCTGGCGGAGCGACTCCAAAAGGAGCCCTCCTTCGGCGCAGTCTTCACGACACTTGATCGCCTCGCGGACAAGAAGTTACTGATCTCGGATTATATAGAGGACCCGGATAGGAAGGGACGGAGACGACGCTTCTTTACCCTGACCGGCCAGGGTTCTCGCATACTTTCCGACGCACTCCGGGAAGGAACGCGCCTTGCTGAGGGCTTAGGCGCCTCTTTTCCAGCCGGAAGCGAGTGCAACTAATGGCTGATGAATATAAACATTCAGATTTAGGCCGCGCCTATTGGTTTTATATTTCCGCCATACCTTATGGCGGAAGAATAATACTTGAAACCATTCATGATAAAATTAATTTAATTACAGGTGAATTGGCGACGACTTTTGAAGAGACCAGTGATTACGTTTCCGATGCGGAGCCGCCGCGACCGCCCCGAACGATGTGGGTATTTTGGTTCATGGACTTCCGTAAGTGCGATGCGGCGCTGATTGATCTCGAAGAACTGTATCCCCGGATGATCGAGCGCCAAGGGGGCAGCCGACGCCGCGCAGATTGGCTCTACAGACGTCAGGTGGTGGGGATGCTGGTGCGGTATCATACAGGCAAGCTGCAAGCCTTGCTCCTCTTATCGCTCAGTTGGGCGGGACTCCCGCGGATCGTTGAGTTCATCAAAGCCTTCACAAAGGCTTAATACCAACGGGCGCTGATCAAGACCCATGCGCCCAATCTCGCATTCCGATGGACGTGATTTTCCAGGGCTGATCGACGAGCTTGTTCCAAGCTGCGCAGCAGTGGGCGA
>NZ_JAZHLK010000108.1:0-3287 GCF_036549515.1 Aurantimonas sp. E1-2-R+4
ATGCTCAAGCCGAGCGGTATCATCCCAGGCCATCTCGATTCCCCATCGTCTCGACAACGTAGGGGAATCACAACCTGCTGATATCGCTCAACTCCTTTTCGCTCAGGCTCTAAAAAACCCGTCGAGATTGAACTTCTTTGGTGAGGTTTTCTTGGCTCCCCGCTTCGGCGGGGAGTGTCTCCCGTCAATTTTGCACAAGTGCATAGGTCCGTTTACTTAATTGTATCAGAGGGGGTAGGATGGCATCTGTCTACATCCGCGATGTAAGCACTTGATAGCGCAGGCTTCGTGACGTCGCTGGATGGGCCGATTTGTCCGAGTCTACCACTCTCATGTTCGCCGTTTCAAGCTGCAGATGTGAAGAATCGATCGCTTGCCTTTGCAAGCGTTCTGGCGGATTGGCTGCCCTGGGCAAAGCAGGAGGCACGGTCAATAAAACGACGGTTGATCATGCTCTGATACGCGGGTTGGTTACCGCCGGACCTGATGCGTCGTGGAGCTGCCTCGGTCTAGAATCCAGCGTCGGATGATGATCCGGCTGATAGTGGTTGCGAGGGTTCTCCTGCCGTGACCGTGCCTCCAGCCTTACCCAGGCGCAGAAGGCTCAAAACTGTTCGCTCCTCCATCAATGCTTTTGGTTCATAGCCCGGCGGTCAGTTCGTCGGCCGCGGGACTTGAGCCGCGATGGCCCAGACGAAGCCGGCCAGTTCGCGAGCGATCGCCGTGGTCACGGTGGTGGCCGGCTTGCCGGCTCTGGCGAGCTTGCGGTAACGGCCGCACAGTCGCATCTGAGCCTTCCAAGCCGTATCGCGGATGGGCTTGGGCAGCCCCTCCTGTCGGAGCAGTTGTTCACGGCTGATTCTTGCCGGGAACCGATAGCTCCAGGCCGCCTCGACCAGCATTCGCCGGGCGGTTCCGTTGCCTGCTTTCGTTATGCCGCCCTGACGCCTGGTTCCGCCGCTGGAATGTTCCGAGGGGACCAGACCGAGATAGGCCATGAGCTGCCGGGGGTTCTCGAAGCGCGTGATGTCGCCGAGTTCCGCGATCACGGTCGCGGCCGTCACAAGGGCCATTCCGCGAAGCGTCTGCAGGGCGTGGACCACCGGCGCCAGGGCCCAGTCCGCGAGCATGGTCTCGATCTGCGCCGTCAGCCGATCACGACGGGTCGTTGCGGCTTCGATCGTTGACAGACAGTCTTCCAGGACGATGTGGTGGGCGGGCTGCTCGAACTGCAGCCCGGCCAGCCACCGACGGTGCATCTGCGTCCAGGCGGGACGATTTATCGAGCGGCGACTAGCCTGAGCGGTTCCGCGACAACTACGATAAGCGGTCGGTCTCCGGCTTTGTGAGGGCGTAGCCCGATCGAAGCCGGGCAAACACATCAACGACCAACAGGTGAGACTTTACATGAAGCACCGCATCAAACGTTCACAGGAAAGCGCCGCGGCGATCGCCGGGATTTCGGTTGCGACAGGACGCCGGATCGAGCGGGACCCGCGCCCTCCGTCCCTGCGCAAGACGTCACGCGATTATCGTACCCGGCAAGATCCGTTCGAGGGGCTTTGGGACGAGGAGATCGTACCGATGCTTTCGGCGGCACCGGCCTTGAGACCGATCACCATTCTGCGGGAATTGATCCGGCGTCATCACGACCGCGTCGATGAGACGATGCGACGGTCACTCGAGCGGCGGATTCGGACATGGCGCGCCTTTCACGGTCCGGATCAGGCCGTGATCTTCCCCCAGGTCCATCATCCTGGCCAAATGGGCCTATCAGACTTCACCGACATGAACGGCCTCGACGTCACCATTGCCGGCCAGCCCCTCGATCATCGCCTCTACCACTTCGCGCTGGTTTATTCCGGCTTCGAACATGGCGAAGTCGTTCTCGGCGGCGAGAGCTATACGGCGCTGTCCTCGGGTCTCTGCAATGCCTTGGCGGCACTGGGAGGGGTTCCTGCAGAACATCGTTCCGACAGTTTGTCCGCTGCTTTCCGCAATCTGCGCAAGGACCAGTCCGAGGATTTGACCCGCCGGTTCGCAGCTCTCGCCGAGCACTACGGCATGACGCCGACCCGCAACAATCGCGGCATTGCCCATGAGAATGGCTCGATCGAGAGCCGGCATGGCCATATGAAAGACCGGATCGAGCAGGAACTGATGCTGCGAGCCTCGACCGATTTCGACACTTTGGATGCCTATAAGAGCTTCGTTGCCGGCGTCGTGGCCGGTCATAATCGCCGGCATCACGATGCGATCGAGATCGAGCGCGGCCATTTGAAGCCGTTGCCTGCGGCAACACCTGTCACCTGGGACGAAGCCAGCGTCCGGGTGACGAGTTCGTCGGGCTTCTCATTCCGGCACGCCTTCTACACCGTGCCCTCCCGATTGATCGGACATCGTCTGCATCTGCGTGTCCATGACGACCGGATCGAGGCTTTCCTTGCCGGGGTGCCGGTCCTCACCCTGCCTCGCGGCCGCGCCCCGTCCAAAGGTGCCAAGAGGACCACGGCGCACGTCGTCGACTATCGTCACGTGATCGGCTCGCTTCGCGCCAAGCCCGGCGCCCTGGCCAATCTCACCTATCGCGATGCGCTGTGGCCGCGACCAGCCTATCAGCGTGCGTTCGATGCGTTGATGGCTGCCCAACCCGTGAAAGAGGCCTCCCGCACGATGGTCGCGCTCCTGGCCCTTTCCCACGACAGCGGCAGGGAAGCCGGGATCGCCGAAGCGCTCGATGCCGTCCTCGATCAGGGCAATCTGCCGGACATCACAGCGTTCCGGGACCGCTTCATGCCCAAACCAGGGCCGATCCCGGCAGTGCATATCGAGATGCCGAACGCCAGCATCTACGATCCGCTGCTCACTCGGCGACCCGCGGACATGGAGGTAACGGCATGAACATCACGACCGACACCGCCCGCCTGCCGCTCTTGCTCNGCTCACTCGGCGACCCGCGGACATGGAGGTAACGGCATGAACATCACGACCGACACCGCCCGCCTGCCGCTCTTGCTCACCACGCTGCGGCTTCCAACCGTCGCAAATCTATGGCCGACGATCAGCCAAACGGCCGATGAGGAAGGGTGGCCGGCGGCAAAGACCCTGGCGACGTTGTTCGAGCACGAAGTTGCCGAGCGGGTCCGCCGCCGCATTGGACGCCATCTTAACGAAGCACGCTTGCCTAGTGGAAAGACGCTCGACACCTTCGACTTCAACGCCGTGCCGATGGTCAGCCGGGCCAGGATTGCCGCGCTCGCCGAAGGTGACGCCTGGCTTGGTCAGGG
>NZ_JAZHLK010000109.1:0-3162 GCF_036549515.1 Aurantimonas sp. E1-2-R+4
CGACGATCTCTGGCGTGCAGTCGGCAACATCTGCGACCTGTTCGAGCCCGAAGAATGTTGGAACTACCTCAAGGCCGCTGGCTATGTTGCAGATTAATCGCCTGACGCTCTAACAAGCCATCGAAAAGTGCCTTGAGATCGTGACCGCGCGGAACTCGACCCGTAGTGATGCAATGCAAGCACTTAAAAAATAGCTCGCTACTGAACGCTGAAAGAACGACGTTGGGCTCTGAAACCATCATTCTGACTTCCAGCGTCTGTCGGCGAAGGCCATCAGCCAGGTGCCGATATGCTTCCGAGAACGCCCAAGCATGCAAGAAAATCTGATATGGATCAGGGTCCGAGATGACGGGTTTTTTCTTCACATGAACTCCAAAGACGCTGATGATCTACCAGAGGCAGAAGTGAAGCAGCGCCGTGATGACGCCCTCCGTCGTGCTCTCTCAACTCCCCCGAAGCCTAAACAGGATCCGGGGAAGCCGAAAGAGCCGAAGCTGAAGAAGGGGAAGCCCGCCAAGTGACGGGCTAGGGCTAGCGCTTCTTCCGCCAGCGCAGGAATGCTGCCGCCTTCTGCTTAGGCGTGAGCGGCTTCCTCAGTTTGATCATAGGTAAGGCGCTTACCAGCCGCGCCCCTGATCGCATCCTCTGCCCGCTCGCGGTCTCTGACGCCAAGCTTGGTCCGTCAATTGTAGCGGAAATCGAACTCGGCGAGGTAGCGGTGCAAGTGAGTCTCGCCGCAATGCTGATAGACGCCGATCATGCCGCGGTTGAAGACCGAGAACGTGTTTTCGATAGTGTTGGTGTGGACCACGAGGTCGCCTTCCCGGCGGGCGTATTCCTTGGCCGAATGTTTGACGGTGCGGTGGGCGGCGTACTCGGATCCGGTCACGGTGTAGAGGCGGCTTTCGTCGGCGTAGAGAGTTGAGCGACGATCCGCATTGCGAACGAGAATATCGCGGACACTATCCTTCGTCGCGTGCTGGACGTGAAAGGATCAGACCCTTCCGCCGCGTTCCACGAGCGCCACCGCCCTTTCCCTTCTTTATGAAGGGGCGGCCTTTGCGCTGCGGAGACGGGAGCGGCGTTTCGCGCTTGCCAATGTATGTCTCGTCGGCTTCAACAGTTTTGCCTTCGCCGCCCAACGGGCCAGACGTGGCAACGTTCTCGGTCATAGCCTCCAGTCCCGTCCGCTACTACTTGGGAGTTATGCCTGTCCACACACCACTGACGCGGCCAATCGGGATACCCAGACGATGACGAGCAGACACGAAAACGGCATGAATATCCGCAGGGCAGTGCTGGGCGATGCCCATGTCGACCGCGCAGAGGCGGCCAGAACCGATTTTGACACGCCGTTCCAGACACTCATCACCGAAGGCGCCTGGGGCACCGTGTGGGCGAGCGATGCCATCAGCCTGCGTGAGCGGTCGATGCTGACCCTTGCCCTGCTCGCCGCAACCGGAAACTTCGACGAGATTCCAATGCATATCCGGGCCACTTCAAATACGGGGGCCAGCAAGCAAGACGTCATCGAGGCATTCCAGCACGTTGCCATTTATGCGGGCGTGCCGAAGGCTAACCACGCCATCAAGCTGGCGAAGCTGACCTACGCGGAAATGGAAGGGGAGACCCCATGAGCCGCCCCGCAGACCTCTACCAGCGCGACCGCGAGTGGCACCCCCCCGCCTTGACGCCGGACTACAAAACCAGCGTCGCGCGATCGCCGCGCTACGCGCTTTTGTCCCTCCAGGATTCGGACAGTGAACTGACAGGGCCGACCTTCGGTCACACCGATGTCGACGCCTTGGACAACGACCTGATCCGCAACTACGCCAAGACCGGAGATCCGATCGGCGAACGCATCATCGTGCATGGTCGTGTGCTCGACGAAAACGCGCGCCCGGTTCCCAATACACTTGTGGAGGTCTGGCAAGCCAACGCCGGCGGGCGCTACCGGCACAAGAAGGATACCTATCTCGCGCCCATCGATCCCAACTTCGGCGGCTGCGGACGGACATTGACGGATGAAAATGGGTATTACGTCTTCCGGACGGTGAAACCTGGCGCCTATCCGTGGCGCAACTGGGTCAATAACTGGCGCCCCGCCCATATCCATCTGTCGGTTTTTGGTGTGAGCTTCGCCCAGCGACTGATCACGCAGATGTATTTCGAAGGCGACCCGCTGATTGCAAAATGCCCGATCGTCAAATCCATCCCCGACCAACGCGCCATCGACCAGCTGGTCGCGGCGCTTGATCTGAACGCCACGATCCCGCTCGACAGCATCGCCTACAAGTTCGACATCGTGCTGCGCGGGCACAGGTCGACCTTTTTCGAGAACCGGCCGGAGGGCAATTGATCATGGTCCAACAGCTTCACTACCTCAAGGAATCTCCGTCCCAGACCGCCGGGCCTTTTGTGCATATCGGTCTCGCGCCAGGCGCTGCGGGGTTCGACATCTACCGGCAGGAACTGGGCCGGGACATCGCCGGGCCGAATGCGGCGGGCGAGCGGATCACCGTCGAAGGCATCGTTACCGACGGCACCGGCGCACCGGTCAAAGATGTCCTGATCGAGATTTGGCAGGCCAATGCGTCGGGGGTCTATCCGGGCACTGGCGCGGTCGAGGAGGGGTTTTTCGGATGGGGACGGGTGATCCCGGATTTCGAGACAGGCAAGTGGTCGTTCGAGACGGTCAAGCCGGGCGCGATCGTGGATCGTAACGCGCGCCCAATGGCGCCGCACCTTAACCTCTGGCTGGTGGCGCGTGGCATCAATATCGGGCTCAACACGCGGCTCTATTTTGGCGACGAGCATGAAGCCAACGCCGCCGATCCCGTCCTCAATCTGATCGAACAACCCCACCGACGCGACACCCTGATCGCCACGAAGATCGGGTCGATCTACCGTTTCGATATCTGCCTCCAGGGCGATGCCGAAACCGTATTCTTCGATATCTGAGGGCCTGTCATGACAAACCCCTGCATCATCTGCGTTGCCATCACCGGCTCGCTTCCGACCAAGGACAACAATCCAGCTGTGCCGATCACAGAGGTGGCTCGGGAAAATTGGACAGCGTGCTGAGTGGATTGTCTGCCTGAAGGCGGCCAGGATGGCCGAGATCAGGAGAGACGATGAGCAAGAGACCCAGGCGGAACCACA